>JAOZOM010000216.1 GCA_029933275.1 Anaerolineales bacterium
GAACGCAGCAAACGCTTCAATGACAATGATTTCCCCAAATCCAACTGGAACTTACCCAAATATCTCTGGCTCCCCAAATTACGTCTTTTCGGCTTTTTCGACTTAGCGGTTCATCCTCACGCGGTGGGTGCGAGTGTTGATAGCATCCCGGCAGTGCCGCGCATCCCATCTATGGGGAGATATTATTTGGCAATATATCTCAAGACGAAACGCACTGGCAATAAATCTCTAAGTTCATCAGGGAGACCATTTTTCGTTTTTTCACCGCGCACCAAATGCAATCCCCAAGCGTGCATATCGCCTTTTTCTTCCACATTTACCTTCAAACAGGAAAGAACATGCAAATCTGTATAAACATCATTAAGCGCGACATTATCTTGTGAAAGCGAATCTGTAAAATTGGGCTCAACCACGCCCAAAGGTAAACGACTACATTCAATCGCCAACGAACGATAATAGGCTTGCAATTGCTGTTCGAGTGGCACTTCGTCCGAAGAAAGCGTAACCCTATTTCCGTCCCCCGTAATGATAATCAGCTCATCGGCACACCCCCCCCCGATAATGACAGAGCTATCTGCCAACGTAGCCAAAATCCAATCCCGATCAATGAAAGCTCTTCCCTGTGTCTGGACATCACCCAACATCGCTACTCCACCTTTAGTTTAGATAATTAGGTTCAATTCTTCTTCCAACGCCGCTATTTTCAGATCAACAACCTCATCACCTAAATCTTCGCGCAAGTTATGCCAACGGGCAATCTTTTCTTGTAAACGAGCAATTTCTTTTTATGCATTAGTCATAAGGCTCCCCGATACTTTTTTTTCACACTCTGCATGAAATATGAATATTATAGACTTAAATCTCACTTTAAGTGATAGACATAGAAAAGACACCAAAACAAAAAATCTCCACCAAATGGTGAAGATTTTAGTCAATAAGTGGGCCCGGCTGGATTCGAACCAGCGACCCAACGATTATGAGTCGTTTGCGCTAACCACTGCGCCACGGGCCCCTTTGTTTTGACGGCAAAAGGTTGCAAGCAGAAGGCTTTCAACCTATAACTTGCAACCTTCAACCAATCTTGAGCGGGAGACGGGGTTCGAACCCGCGAATATCAGCTTGGAAGGCTGATGCCTTACCACTTGGCGACTCCCGCAATTGCGACCGCAATTTTACCGTGATGAGGGCAGAGGGTCAAGCAGAAGAAAGGTATAATATCGCCACTATGAAAAAAATCTCCCGCCTATTTCTTCTGTCAATCGCCGTACTCCTCTTCTCATTCACCACCGCCCGCGCTCAAAACAGTCTTCCCTCCATCATGACCCTCACTATAGACGGCGCAATCGCGCCCGCTTCGCAACAGTATTTGAAGCGCGCCGTAGATGTGGCAGAACATCAGAATGCAGAAATGCTCATTTTGCAACTAAACACCCCCGGCGGAAGCATAGACACAATGAACGAGATGGTACAGACCATCCGCGGCAGTCGCGTCCCCATCATTGTCTACGTTTCGCCGCGCGGGGCGATGGCTGGCTCGGCGGGAACGATGATTACCCTCGCCGGTCACGCCTCTGCGATGGCTCCGGAGACCATTATTGGTGCCGCAAGTCCCGTTGGGGGCGAGGGGGAAGATTTAGGCGAAACGATGAAGGCAAAAGCCACCGAAGCCCTCAAAGCGACCATTCGCACCCTCGCAGAAGATCGCGGCGAAGAAGCAATTGCCCTCGCCGAAGAGACAATAGAAAACGCTCGCGCGGTTTCCGCCACTGAAGCCCTCGAAGTTGGCTTAGTTGATTTCATCGCTGATGACCTCAGCGACCTAATCACGCAACTTGATGGATACGAAGTCAAAATCAACCAAGAAAACCTCGCCCTAAACACTAAAAATGCCCTTGTGGAAGAAATCCCCCTCTCATTTCTCGAGGAACTGCTCAAATTACTCACTAATCCTAATATCGTTTTTCTGCTGATCGCCATCGGAACGCAAGCCATTTTCATCGAACTCGGTAGCCCCGGCGGTTGGGTGGCAGGATTTATTGGTGTAGTTGCGCTCGCCTTCGCCACTTATGGCATGGGCGTGCTCCCCGTCAACTATTTTGGACTAATTTTCATCATTATTTCCTTCGTCCTTTTTATTCTTGATGTCAAAGCCCCCACGCACGGCGCACTCACCGCGGCGGGCATCGGCTCTTTTGTAGTCGGCTCGCTAGCTCTCTTTAATATGCCCGGCACGCCCAATTTTGTCCACGTTTCTGTGCCGCTCGTTTTCACCGTTGCCATTTTAATCGCCCTGATGTTCACTACTATGCTCAGTTTTGCCCTCCGTGCGTTAAAAATGCCCGTCAAAACAGGGCACGAATCACTCATCGGTAAAACTGGCTATGCGAAAACCGATTTCAATCCAAAAGGGAGCGCACACGTGGATGGCGAAATCTGGAGTGCAGAAAATGTTGATTTAACGAGACCCATTTCAAAACACGCGCGTCTCGAAATTGTCGAAGTTGAAGGAATAAGGTTGAAGGTTAGAAAATTGGACGATTAGCCGAATCCTGCCCGAGACAGATTTCCTCATCCATAATTTTTATTTGCTCAAAAACATTCATCGAAACGGACGTGAATTTATGCCTGCTACCGCCAAAAGAGCGCGAGTGCGTGTGGACGCATCCACCGCTAAACCCAAACGCAGACCCGCGTGGATTAAAATTAGCCCCGAAAAAGAAGAAGCGACCAAAGCAATTCGCAAATTGATGCGTAGTCAAGCCCTACACACCGTCTGCGAAGAGGCGATGTGTCCCAATTTGGGCGAATGTTACGGCTCTGGTACTGCCACCTTTTTGATGCTGGGAGATGTTTGCACTCGCTCCTGCAAATTTTGCGATGTAAAACACGGTAAACCCAAAAAATTAGATTGGGAAGAAGCCGAACGCGTGGCGCAAGCCGTCAAAACAATGAGTTTGAAGCACGCCGTCATCACATCCGTGAATCGCGATGAACGGCGAGACGGTGGCGCACCGATTTTTGCGATGGTCATCCGCCGAATTCGTGAATTGCTCGATGATTGCTCCGTAGAAGTGCTAATTCCCGATTTTAAGGGATCGCTAGAAGCCTTAAAAATCGTCATGGATGCCAAACCGGATATTTTGAACCACAACGTAGAAAGCGTGCCGCGCCTTTTCAAATCGATCCAACCACAAAGCAATTATGCGGTCACAGAAGCGGTGTTGAGGAATGCCAAAAAACTGATGCCCGATGGGCTGACGAAATCTGGCATCATGCTCGGCTTGGGCGAGGAAATGGATGAAGTTAAAGAAGTTCTCCGAGATTTACGCGCTTGGGAGGTGGATATTCTGACCATCGGTCAATACCTGCAACCGAGCCGAAAACACCTCCCCATTTCGCGCTATTACACGCTCGAAGAATTTGCAGAGTTAGAAGAATTTGG
>JAOZOM010000217.1 GCA_029933275.1 Anaerolineales bacterium
ATTTCCAAAAAGCGGGCAGTGAAGTTTTCGATTACGGCAATAATATCCGCCAACAGGCTTATGATTTTGGTCTAAGCAACGCTTTTGATTTCCCCGGCTTTGTCCCCGCCTATATTCGCCCTCTCTTCTGTGAAGGGAAAGGACCCTTCCGCTGGGTAGCCCTCTCCGGCGACCCCGAAGATATTCTCCGCACCGATGAAGCGATTCTCGAACTCTTCCCCGAAGACGAGCATCTCAAACGCTGGATTAAGATGGCGCAAGAAAAAGTCCCCGTGCAGGGATTACCCTCTCGCATCTGCTGGCTGGGATATGGCGAGCGCGAAAAAGCGGGGCTAAAATTCAACGAATTGGTCGCCAAAGGAATCGTTTCCGCCCCCATCGTCATCGGGCGAGACCATTTGGACGCGGGGTCTGTCGCCTCCCCTAACCGCGAAACCGAAGCGATGAAAGACGGCTCAGACGCGGTTTCCGATTGGCCCATTTTAAACGCCCTCATCAACGCCGTTGGCGGCGCAACCTGGGTCTCATTTCATCATGGTGGCGGTGTGGGAATGGGTTACTCGCAGCACGCCGGACAAGTCATCGTCGCGGATGGCACACCAGAAGCCGCAGCCCGTCTCTCGCGAGCGCTAACGACCGATCCCGGCTTGGGTATTGTCCGCCATGCCGACGCGGGCTACGAGCAGGCGATTGCCGCAGCAAAACGTCACGAGATCAAGATGCCGATGTTGGGGAAGTAGGGAGCTGGTAATTAGGGATCAGTACGGGCGGGAAGACCCCGCCCGTTTTTGTTTAAACACAAAGAAAAACTTTTAAACCTTTGTGTTCCTTTGTGCTCTTTGTGTTCAAGGATTCGGATATAATCAAATCTGTGAATCGTCCTTCTCTCACCCGCTACGCTTGGCTTTCTATTGCCGCCGCGCTGACCACGATCGCGCTCAAGGCTGGCGCGTATATGTTGACAGGCTCCGTCGGTCTGCTCTCAGACGCGATTGAGTCCATCGTCAATTTGCTCGCTGCGATTATGGCTCTGAGCATGTTGACCATTGCCATGCGCCCGCCGGACGATAGCCATGCTTTCGGGCATGGTAAAGCGGAGTATTTCTCCAGCAATATCGAGGGGGCGCTGATTCTCATCGCCGCGATGGGGATCGCGGTTACTGCTGTAGAGCGGCTCTTCAACCCCCGCGAGATTGAGCAAGTTGGGATTGGTTTAGCCGTTTCAGTTGTTGCGACAATCGTCAATTTTATCGTTGCGCGGATTTTGCACAAGGCTGGCAAAGAACACGGCTCAATCACCCTCGAAGCAGACGCGCATCACCTGATGACGGATGTCTGGACTTCGGTGGGGGTTGTCGCTGGGGTTGGGGCAGTCGGATTAACGGGCTGGACAATTCTTGACCCCATTATTGCCCTCGCTGTTTCGGTAAATATCGTTAATACGGGGCTTCAACTCATCCGCCGTTCAGTGGATGGGCTGATGGATGCATCCCTCTCTCTAAAAGAAACGGAAGCGATTGAGAACGTACTGGATAAATATCGCGACGAATATGAGATTGACTTCCATGCCCTGCGCACGCGACAGGCTGAGGCGCGGCATTTTATCACAGTACATGTTCTTGTCCCCGGCGCGTGGACGGTGCATGATGCCCATCAACTCGCCGAGGAGATCGAGGGGGATATCCGCGCTGTGGTGCAGAATTCCGTTGCGCTCACGCATCTTGAACCGATTGAAGATGAAATTTCGCATGAGGATATTTGTCTCGATAGACCGTAGCAAAAGACCGTTGACTGTTGACGGTAGACCGTCTACCGTCAACAGTCAATCATCTGAACTCACCTTCCCCCGTAACTTCTTCACATTACCTCTACGCTTCTTCGCATCCACCCGTCTCTTCACCGATGCCTTCGTTGGGCGCGTTTTGCGGCGTTTTTTAGGCGGTTTTTCGGCGCTCGCCAAGAGAGCTTCTAAACGAAAGAGAGCATCTGCCTGATTACGTTCGCGCGTCCGAAAGCGACTTGCCTCGATGATCAGAATCCCTTCTTCGGTCATTTTTCTGCCAGCTAAACGGGATAACCTTGAAATCACATCTCCTGTTAAGCCCGCGGATTCCACGTCAAAACGCAACCGAACAGCCGTGCTGACTTTATTCACGTTCTGCCCGCCGGGACCAGAGGCACGGAAGTATTCAAAGGAGAGGGATTCTTGGGGAATTTTCATGGCATCACGAATTATACTGGATATTTTCTCATGAGACTATGTTATAATCAATTTGTTGATTAACTAGTTGCTCAATTCAAGGAGGTTTTCATGCCTAAATATGTTTCGGCTACCGAAGCTAAGATTAATCTCGGTTCTATGATGGAATGGGCTGTCGCAGAATCGGATGAGGTGATTATAGAATCACGCGGCAAGGCAAAGGCGGTGCTGGTAAGTTATCCTTTTTATCAACAAATGATGCAAATCAAAGAAGTTTTGCGCCGAGAGAAAGCTTTATTAGACTTGGAAACTCTCGCAAACAAAGTTCAAGACAAAAATAAAGATTTATCTCCCGAAAAAGCTGATGAACTTGCCTATGAATTTGTCGGTGATGTTGTACGCGAGATGATTTCCGAAGGGAAAATTTCTTATAGCGCGGATGAAGATTAATGCGAGCTTTATTAGACGCGAATATCTTTATCAGCTATTTATTGACCCCAAATCGAGAAAGCCCTGTAGTACAAATCGTTAAAGCGGGAGTTCGGGGAAAGTATACGCTTTTGCTCAGCGCTGAGCTTTTAGAAGAATTTAGTCATCGTGTTCTCTCAAAACCTTATCTGAGAGAGCGTATTTCGCAGGCTGATTTAGAAGAATTGAGCAACATTCTTTCTTCTGTATCTGAGATTATTCCTGAGATTAAAAGCCAAATCCCCGCTGTGACGCGTGACCCCAAAGATGATTATCTACTCGCTTACGCAATTGTTGGGCAGGCTGATTTTCTCGTCAGCGGCGATCAAGATTTGTTGGTCTTGCAAAAGGTGAAAAACTGTCAAATTCTTACACCGCGAGGTTTTTCTGAATTGTTGTGAACAATGCCAGTTCCTGAGCGGAAGGCGAATGCACTTTGAGCCTGTAGACGAAGGACGGGTTATATAAAAAAAATGCCGCTCTTCGTCTGCGTTTATCCTGAGCAAAGTCGAAGGGCTCAGAGACTGGACGGTTTATTTTCTTTGTTTAGTTTTTCTCTTCTTTTGCGTTCATCTTTCACAATTTTATGAATGCCCTCAATATCCCCTCGTATCAATGCTTCTTTCTTTTTGCGAGTCCAACCTTTTATTTGATATTCAAACCGTAGCGCGTCTCTTTTATCATTCGTTTCCTCTGCCCAAACCAGTTTTACAGGACGGCGAGAGTGTGTGTATGCTTTTGGATTGATTCCCTCTTGGTGT
>JAOZOM010000218.1 GCA_029933275.1 Anaerolineales bacterium
TACAAAGCGGATAATAAAAGATGATATAAGAGGGAGAAGGTTTTCAGTCATCATATATAAAGTAGCAGATGACGGTAACTAGGCGGTTACAAATTGGAAAAGGTTATTTCTGAAGCATATTGTGTTGCCCCGTAATTCTTTTGAATAAAGTTTTTGTCTCTTCAGAAGGAAGTATATCCAATTCTTCTTCCAAAACCTGAAGACAACGCTGGTAGGTGCGTCCCACCTGACCATGGTCTCCGAGTTGCTCATAAGCCAGCATCAGGTAGCGATAGGCACGCTCCCAGCAATTATCTTCAGCGAGAATACGTTGACAAAGTTCAATCACTTCGGCATACTGTTTTTGCTTGAGTTGCATTTCCGCTAATTGGTCTGCGGTTTCCAGAAAGAGTGCAGAAAGGTGCTCACGTTTTACAGCAGCCCAAGACTCGTAAAGGGTTTCTGGTAGATATTCACCGGCGTATAAGTTAACTGCGCGCTGAAACAAGCCCAAATTTGGGGGCGATGCAGATAAAGCCGATCGAGCGGCATCCGTAAAATCTCCCACATCCAACCAAATATCAGCAGAAGATCGTAGGCGGTAGGTCGTCCCGTCTCGCATAATAAAAGCCGATATTTTGCCCGGCTTTCGCTCCGGCTCCAATACTTGATAAAGTGTATTTAAGGCGGCTTTGAAATTGCGCTGGGCAACACTGGGGTTTGCTTCGGGCCAAAGATATTCGCAGAGTTGGTCACGATCTAGTGCTGTTGAGCGGTATGTAAGTAGTAATTGGAAAAGATGCTTTGATTTTTCACGCCGCCAACCATTTGTTTGGATTTGCTCATTGCCGCGCCAGACTTGGAATCCATTTAAGGTCTGAACGCGTAAGCGATAGCCGGGGTGTTCTTCGATTCCATCTAGCCCCATTTCTTCCAATAATTGTGTCGCATAGCTGGCTTCCCAATTATTTTTTCGAGCAGTAATTAGTAGAGGGATAAAAAGACTTTCTTCGGATGTGCCCAATAAGGATGGGCGTGTAAAGAGGAAACCATATCCTCCGCTTTTACAGGTGGAAAGTACCTCTGGGAGTATACGCTCCAGACGAGTGGCTTGCTTCTGTTTAAAAAAGCCAAATCCCAGCCAAAGACGCGCCGCGGTGGAGCCAAAGGGATCGCTACATTCTTGAAAACCGAATACGGCACGATGAAGCCATTCTTCAGCGGCTTCATAGCGTGCATCTAAACTAAGGCTGGCACCCATTGCCAAGCATGTGAGTGAAGCAACCCATTCATCCCCAGCTTGAGTTGCGAGTTCAATAGCTTCTTGCGCGTGGGCTTGGGCTAATGCCAGATTGCCGCTATATCCGTAAGCGCGACACAACCCCCAATCGGCTTCAACAAGCAAACGAGGAATAGCTAGTGTACGACTGATATCAATGCTTTTCTCAAACTGGGTAAAGGCAAGGGGAAAGTTTTTGGTGTGGCTATTTTCCATACCAGAGAGCATTAGTGCGTGACCTTGGCGCATATAGCCAACAGCGGTTATAAAAGGTGATTTAAGTTCTTCGCCGCGACGAGTTCCTTCAATTGCAGTCTGATATGCTTCTTCTCCTAAGCCCATAAAAGAGTAAATCAGAGATAATAGAAGCATGGTTTCGCGGTGGGCGCGTGGTGTTTGGACGGGTTCACTTTTTTCTACATCAGCTCGCGTTTCAAGCCCACGCCGAGCTTCATCCAAGCGACCAGTGCGCAGCAAAACGCGAAAGAGCAATTGAGCATTGGATGGTCCTTCAAGACGTAAATCTTCAGCTTTCTGACGCAGGTGTTCAGCTTCGTTTACATTCCCCGCATTGAGCTTGTTTTCAGCTAAAAGTTCATAGAGGCGTACCTGCGATTCACGATCTTCAAAACCATCACTCAACAGGATAGCCTCTTCAAGCAGTTCTTCGGCTTTTTTGGGATTAACTGTATCAAGATAAACGCGCGCCTGTCCTCGTAAAGACCGAGCAATGCCATCTTTTTGACCGTGTAAACGCCAAGTGGTCTCTGCTTGCTTGTACCAACCTTTTGCTTCATCAAATCGACTGTGCAGACGCGCCAACTCTCCGAGCATAAAAACGAGCATGGGATGTTGATGCAAAACTTCTGGAGGGAGCGTATCAAGATAGGTTGCCAAGGTGTCAAGTAGCCCGCCTTTTAGTAGGTTGGGCGAGTAATCATCTAGTAAATTGGCAACTTCATCCCATGCACATGCTTCGAGTAAGTGATAAATAGCTGTTTCTGGATCGTCGTTAAGTTGAAAAAAATCCGCTGCTAACTGATTCCACTGGTGGTATTGGGAGGGGGGAGATTGCTGGCGAAGAAAGCTGTGAAAGATATGGTGGTAGCGGAGTGTATCGCCGGCAGTCTCAACCACAAAAAGGTCCTGTCTCTTTAAATAAGCCAGCATAGAAGCGGAATCTATGACAGCCGAACCAGCCGCCAGTTGTAACGCATCGCAGGCTTTGGGTTGCAAGTCGCGTAGTATAGAAGTAATCAGCAAAAATTCGCGCACGTCAGCGGGTTGTCGCTCAAACACTTCTTGAGCAAGCATCTGAAAGAGAACATCCAGCGATTCTGTTTGTTTGCGCAATAGAAATTCTAATATTATTGGAGATTGCCCTCGAATGCTCTGCCAGATTAACTGCAAAGCAATCGCCCAACCTTCTGTATAGGTGACTATTGCATCTACTTCTTCAACACTGAGTTCAAGCCCATAATGAGTAGTGAACAGTGAGGTAATTTCAGATGAGGTAAATACAAGGAGTGATTGGTCAATATTTAAAATACTTCCCTGAGCACGTAAACGTGAAAGTGTGGGTAAGCTGATACTTGGACGCCCAGAGAGCAAGATATGCAAGTGCGCCGGAGCCAAAGATATTAATCGATCAACAATATGAAGCACTTCGCCCATATCCATAATCAGATGTGCGTCATCCAAAACAAGCAATAGAGGCTTTTTAAGATGCGCAAGTGCGTTGATTATAGCGTCTACAGTGTCACGCCAAGGCAATGGTCCCCGTGTGCCATCCCAAGCTTCAAGTGTATGCAAGGGTAAACTAGGCAACTCAGGTTTAGCATGCAAAAAAGCATGGCATAAGTGCAGAAGAAAAACTAAAGGGTCGTTATCATCTTCATAGACTTGATACCATACAACAAGCATTTCAGTTTCCCCGACAAGCTCAGATAGGGCAGTGCTTTTACCATACCCTGCTTCAGCTTGCAGGATGGTAAGGCGGTATTCAAGCGATTGAAGCAAAGACTGCGTAACGCGTGGACGAGATAATGTCCGAGCATTGCGCGGTGGAGGAACAATCTTTGTATGAAGGATATTTTGAATCATCCTTATTATTTTA
>JAOZOM010000034.1 GCA_029933275.1 Anaerolineales bacterium
GGGTAAAATAGTTTGCATAGTTTTCTCAAGTGCTTCGCAAGATTATAGGCTCATTCTCATATAAGTCAAGGGGATTTTTGGGTTTTTCCAAAAATTAGAAATTTTCTTAAAAAAGGAGCGTGGGACTCATTAGGGAGAAATTTCTTTCTCGTAAAACATATTGCATACTTCGTAATGTTTCGCACAATACGCATCTCAGATTTTAAACATTCAGTATCCGGACAAAAACTCATCCCCTTCCAGAAAGAGACATCCGTTATAATCGGTAATATGGATACAAAAACTAAACTTAATCAGGACATGAAAGAGGCGATGCGCGCCAGAGATAAAGTTACCAAACGCACGCTAACGATGGTTCGCGCCGCCATTCAGCAAACAGAAAAAGATCGGAGGGAAGAATTAGACGAAAGTGCGGTTCTCGCTATTTTACAAAAGGAGGTGAAGTCTCGACATGAGACCATCACCGAGGCAAAGAAAGCCGGACGAGATGATCTTGTTGTGGATACCGAAGAAGAGATTGTCGTCTTAAAGAAATATCTCCCCGAAGAAATGAGCGCAGAAGATTTACACGCCCTCGCGGCAGAAGTGATTGCCGAGGTGAATGCCAGCACCATTCGAGATATGGGCAATGTGATGAAGGCTCTCATCCCGCGCGTGGCTGGACGTGCCTCCGGTGGAGATATTAGCAAAGTAGTTCGCGAGTTATTGCAAAACTAGCGTTTTTTGCATGATGGAAGTGCAAGCTCCTCCCCCCTCTAAACTCACTCTTTTTTTACGCGCATTTACGCTAATTTTGACTGTCTTGGCGGCTTTTGCTGCACTTACGCTTCCGCTAGCTCTGCGCCCTGTTGCGCTTCCACTCGCGGTAGGCGAGGTCGCTCCACGCGATTTGGATGCCCCCCGCGCTATTGAATATATCAGCGATGTTCGCACCGAAGAGGCACGTCAAAACGCAGCGTTGACAGTTCCCTCAATTTACACACCCGCCGATCCATCTGTCGCACGCGAGCAGATTCATCATCTACGCGTCACGTTGCAATATATCACTACTGTTCGAGCGGATAAATATGCCGATGCAACAGAGCAACAATCCGATTTGCTCGCATTGGAAAATATCACCCTCAACCCGGAAATAATCGCAACAATCTTGAGTTCAAGCGATGCCCAATGGGAAACTATCCAACAAGAGAGCTTGAGCGTTCTTGAGCAAGTGATGCGAAATAGCATCCGTCAAAATGACGTGGCGAGCATCCAGCGTAATGTCCCTTCGCGGGTGAGTTTGGCTCTAACGGAAACCCAAGCCAATTTGGTAGCAGCGTTGGTGAGGGCGTTCATCGTGCCAAATAGCTTCTACAGTGATGATTTAACGGAAGCAAGCCGCAATTCCGCGCGCGAAGCAGTCGAACCGATTGTTCAGCAGTATAAAGCCGGAGAGAGAGTCGTCTCGGGGGGGCAGATTATTACACCCGCAAATTTCGAGGCTTTAGAAAAACTAGGATTAATCCAATCCAAAGATGAATTCCCAAAAACAATCGGGGCAGGAGTTTTAACGCTCACACTCGCACTCTTTTTATGGCTCTATTTTAACTACCGTCCTTCGGCGCATTTGCGAGATCTGCGTAGTTTAGTTTCCGCTGCAATTCTTTTTCTTGTTTTCTTAGTTGGTGCGCGTCTCGCACTTCCTAACCATCTAATTACACCCTATTTTTACCCTTTACCAGCTTTTGGGTTACTCATTGCAACGCTTTTCGGTGCAGACACCGCATTTGTGCTTGTATTTGCGCTAAGTTTTTTGACGACCTACGGGATGACCGATTCTCTGGAACTCACCTCGTATTATTTGCTCGCCTCGCTGGTCAGCATTCTAGTTTTAGGAAAAGCGCGCCAAGCATGGTCTTTTTTGAAAGCGGGACTTGCGGTATCGCTGGTGGGAATCGCGATGCTCCTAGCATATTGGCTCCCTTTCACCTCTGCAGATTGGATTGGGATCGCGACTCTTGCCGCGGCAGCCGCCTTTAACGGGCTTTCCTCTGCCAGCCTAACCCTTCTTTTACAATTTTTCCTCGCGCAAATTTTGGGGATACCAACAACCTTGCGCTTGCTCGAAATCTCCCGCCCCGATGCACCTCTGCTCCAATATTTGCTACGCACCGCACCGGGAACTTATCAACATAGTTTACAAGTGGCAAATCTCGCTGAGCAAGCCGCCGAAAGCATTGGTGCGGATGCACTTTTGGTGCGTGTCGGTGCACTTTTTCACGACGTGGGCAAAGCCCAAAATCCGCTCTTTTTCATCGAGAATCAGGTACCGGGTAGCATCAATACGCACGAAGACCTCGCTCCCGAAGAAAGCGCAGAAATCATCATCCGCCACGTCAACGATGGGGTTACACTGGGGCGAAAATACCGTCTTCCACGCCGCCTGATTGATTTTATTCTGGAACATCACGGCACAAATATCACCCGTTATCAATATACACAAGCCCTTAAAAATGCAAAGGGAGATCATTCAAAAGTAGATTTAGAAAAATTCCGTTATCCGGGACCTGCACCACGCTCGCGCGAGACAGCTCTGCTAATGCTCGCCGATGGTACAGAAGCATGGGCACGCGCAGAACGCCCGCAAACGGAACAAGAGTTGCGCTCTCTCGTGCATAAATCTATCGAAAGGGTGCAGCAAAGCGGGCAAATCAACAATACGCATCTGACCTTACGCGATCTCGCACTGATTAAAGAATCTTTCATCTCCACCTTACGAGGTACGCTCCATCCACGCATCAAATACCCCAAAGAAAAGGCAAAACTCGCCTCGAGTGAAGTTGCCACGCGCCCCGCGGAAAAGAAAAATGATTGAAATTGCCTATTCGCCAACGATAAGAGAAAAACTTGATAATGCCTTATTAGAACGCGCCGCCCGCGCTGCATTAAGGCACCAATCTGCTCCACAAGACGCGGCGTTAAGCGTTTTATTAACAGATGACGCGCAGATTCAATCTCTCAACCGAGACTATCGCGGCTTCGACAAGCCCACCGATGTTCTCTCCTTCGATGTCCACGAACGCGACCCGGAAACTGGTTGCCTCTATTTGGGCGAGATTATCATCTCCATCCCCTATGCCGCCAAACAAGCCAAAAAAAACGGGCATCCTCTCGAATCCGAAACACAACTTCTCATCGTTCACGGCGTTTTGCATCTTCTAGGACACGACCACGCCGAAAACGAAGAAAAAGTCAAAATGTGGAAAGCGCAAGCAGAAATTTTGGCAAAACTAGGGTTAGCAGAAATCAAAATACAAGAATAGTATTTGATAAACAAATTCAAAATCTGAAGATTTCAGACTCCGAGAAAAAAATCGTTACCTATCCAAGATATGAAAAAATTCCTTCAATCCCGCCTACAATCATTCTACTACGCCTTCAACGGCTGGAGCTATGTTCTCCGCAATGAGCCAAACTCATGGATACACGCAGCCATCTCCACCATGGTCATCCTCCTCGGCTTTTGGCTTCGTCTCCCCACGCGAGACTGGGCAACCTTATTGCTCGCCATCGTGATGGTTTGGGTAGCCGAGTTCTTCAACACCGCCATCGAAAGCATCGTAGACCTCGCCAGCCCAGAACAAAATCCGCTCGCCAAAGCGGGGAAAGATGTAGGAGCGGCGGCTGTCTTAATCGCCGCGTTGACTTCGGTCTTAATCGGACTACTGATTTTAGGTCCCCCTCTTTGGATGAAATTGGTAGAAATTTTCAACTAACAAAAAAACGACATGAATATCACACTACAAAATTAAAAACAAAACCCTAAAGGAAAAAACCTTTAGGGTTCAATTTTTAACGACTAAAGTCGTTACTACATTTTTTTATTTACATATCAATATATTCTTTCAAAGAATGTTCTACCGCGTAAGCCGCGGCTTCAGCGCGATTATTTACGCCCAATTTTGAAAGAATACTGCTCACATAATTCCGCACCGTTCCTTCGCCGAGGAAAAGAGCCTTCGCAATTTCACGGTTTGTCTTCCCCTCAGAGACCAATTGCAAAACATGCTTTTCTTGCTGGCTCAACGTCGCGAAAGCCGAGGCTTCTTCCTCGCGTACCGCGCGCCGCACCTCTTGGAAAACGCGTTGCGTCACAGCGGGGTCTAGCAACCCTTCGCCGCTCCCAACCGCTTCGAGAGCTTTCACCAAATCTTCGCTCCCGATCTGCTTCAAGACATAGCCCGAAGCTCCGGCACGGATTGCCGAAAAAAGCATCTCATCTTCGGCATAAGAAGTCAGCATCAATACCCGCGTGTCGGGGAATCGTTTTACGATCTCCTCGCAAGCATCAATCCCGGAAACGCCGGGGAGGCGAATATCCATCACCACCACATCCGGTTCAAGGCTGGCGGTTTTTTCAATCGCCTCACGCGCTGAAGCCGCCTCCCCCACTACCTCATAATCGGGATGTCGCTCTAATAAAGTTTTCAATCCGACACGAACAACTTCGTGATCATCCACCAATATAATTCGTTTTTTTGCCATTATTTCTCCGAGTACTCCAAATTAGGTTAGAGTATAGTGTAGAGAGGAAAAGGTGACAAGAGGAGCATCATACCGCTTGTCATCAGGATTCTTCGTCTCATACGCGACCTGAGGCTTGCGAAAAAAGCCCAATCTTCTTCACGAAGAAAGGCTTTCTCTGCGAAAATCAACAAACCTATACCCAACGCCTCGTTCCGTTAAAATATATCTAGGGTTAGCGGGGTCCGCTTCGAGTTTTTTGCGTAAATAGTTGATATAAAGGCGCACATAATGCGGCTCATCGCGATATTCATAGCCCCAAACTTTTGTGAGCAACTGATCATGAGTCACCACCCAGCCCGCATTCTGAACAAGGTGATAAAGCAAACGATACTCAGTGGGGCGCAATTTGACAATTTTGCCTTCAAGCCAAATCTCTCGGCGATCAAAGTCGATTTTCAAACGATCATCCACTTCGATAAGACCGTGCATCGAGCCGCTGGATGTCTCAGTGCGGCGCAAAACCGCTTTGACGCGGCTGACTAGTTCGCGAGGGCTAAAGGGCTTGGTGATGTAGTCGTCGGCACCCAACTCCAAACCACGGACGCGGTCATCCTCTTCACCTTTCGCGGTCAGCATGAGGACGGGAATCTTGCCCGCTTCTCGAATCATCTGTAAGACTTCAAATCCATCCAAGCCAGGCATCATCACATCAAGCAAAATCAGGTCTGGAGCTTCTTCTCTTAATTGCTGGAGAGCTTCTTTGCCGTTAAAGGCTTCTCTAACAAGGAAACCATCGTGTTCGAGGTTGAGGCGGATAAAACGCACCATCCGCTCTTCGTCATCCACGACCAAAATTTTGCGGCGGTCAAATTCGTTTTGCATTTTATTCCCTCACAAAGCCAATAATCTGCTCATCGTCTTCGCTAGGCATGACCTCAATAAAGTTGAGTTTTGCGATGGGCCAAATTACCTGACTAACTTCTGCTTGCAAATAGTGAAGGTCTTTCCCTTCACGAGAACGCGGATTGCTTACAGTAATAACCGTAGAAGAAGCATCTGGTAATTCTTCTATTTCGCCAAAAATGGGGACATCCCCTGAAATGTGTAAGATTACGCTGTAAGCCATAGAGACACCTTCCTTAGACTATCTTTGTAAAAGAAATTGGATTTTTAGTTTCCCCAAAGAGACGATGCTACCGTGAGAAAGAGGGAGTTCGTTTTCCGGTTGTAAACGGATGCCATCTACATAGGTTCCATTGGAAGAGCCTAAATCCATGATGGTAACTTTTCCTTGAGATCTTTTTAGTACCGCATGTAAACGAGAAACACCACATTCGTAGGCTTGATAAGGGGTTAGGTCAATATCGGGCATAATGGTTTGTCCATCGCTGACACGTCCCATCGTAAATTCACTTCTATCCGCAAGTGGGATGATCTGCCCGCCATCCAAAATTTGAAGAGTCATAGCGTCAGAAGCTGAGATCACGCTTCTCTTTGGGGGAACCGCATCAAAGGCCTCACCTCTCATTTCGCCGGTTTGAATATTATGCGTTGCTAAAGAACCCATATTATGCAATTGAGCACCACATTCGCTACAAAATAAAGCACCTTCAACTTCTTGATGCTGACAAATTGGGCACATAATCATTAGTTTTTTCCTTTTCCTGCTGGCAATAGCAACGCCCGTGTTCCGTATTTAATGTTTTTACGACCTTCTTCAGAAAAACTTTGTTGTTTTTGCAAATTTTCGGCTTCTAGTAAAACCGTTTTTGCCATACTACGCTCCCCATGAGAGAGGAGGTGTGTTGCTAAGTGTTGTAAACGACGAGAGGCTTCGTTATATTTGCCCTCGGAAACTTCTTCTTGCGCTCTTTCCTGCATCCGAAAAAGATTGAGATTAGCTAAAGCGTGCACCAAAGTCGGGGAGGGCGGTTCGAGGCTGGCTATTTCTGTTACTTCTCGAAAAACACGTATACGCATAGGTTGGCTCGGTAAAGCCTGAGAAGGGATTTCAAATTTAAGCGAACCCCTTAATAAGTTTGCCACGTCATCAATAACAGCAGATGGACTTACCGTAAATTCAAACAAGAGGCTAAGGGGTTGGTCACGTAAAATTATACCCAATTGGAGCGGGTTCTCAAGGGGAAGGTGTGCCGCATTGGGCTGTAGCCGAAAGATATAGCTTAATTCAATATGAGGCGAGGTTTCTACTTTTAACTCTAGATTTTCCGCGAAAACTTTTGCTAGTTGTTTAAATTTTTCTTCTAAAAACGCTTGTATTTCTTGCGGATGGGCAATATAAGAACTACTACTACCAGCTTTAGATGCTAACTCGTCAAGAAAGTCATCGTTCCAATCTTTACCTATTCCCAAACCGCTGATTCCTATCCCATAATTGGCGGATTCTTCAGCAGCGAGCATGGATTCCTCTTCATCACCATAGGTGTCTCCGTCTGTTAATAATATAACATGGTTCACACGCTCTACAGAAAAATTCTTACGTACCTCTGCGATACCAGCTTGCAATCCCTGAAAAATTTCCGTTCCACCTGAGGGAAGAATCATCCGAATTTTTGTTTCCATCCTTCTACGGTCGAGTTGCAACGAGGCTGGAATCAAGACTTGGGCACGATCGCTAAATGTTACGACACTGAGAATATCTTGTTGTCTTAAGCTACGAATCAGATGGATAGCCGCAGCTTTGACCATTTCTGTATTTTGCCCTTTCATGGATGTAGAATTATCCAAAACGAGACAAATATTAAGCGGTGGAGAAATAACTTCGCCTTTATTTTGGCGCGGTTTCCATTCTAGGAGGGCGTAAATCAGTTGAGTTTCATTCAGGCGAACAAGACTTTGACGACTGTAAAAGGTGCGCTGAACAATCGGCGAAACAGTCTCATCTTCGGGCATTAATGTGAGGTCATATTCTGCGCGTTTATCAGGATGCGAGAGAGTGTCGTAAGCCTGTTGAACATCTAAAAATATTTCTGTTTCACCCGGAGCCTCGTTTTTATCGGGATGCAAACGTTGCGCCGCCTCGAAATAGGCTCGCTTAATCTCTTCTTGCGTTGCATCTCGAAAGATGCCTAAAAGGGTGTAATAATCTTGCAAAATAAACCTACTTACTGACCAACCATCTTGACTAAGACAACAGAAATATTATCGGGTCCACCTGCCGCATTCGCCGCGTTGACAAGATTCTGGCAAGCGCGTTCCAGCGTATCTGCATCACTCATAGCTTGGTGCATATCTTTTTCTGTTAGCACTCCCCAAAGTCCATCACTACAAAGCATCAGGTTACCCTTTTTTGGGAAAGAGGCTGTAAAAATATCTGGTTCAAGAACTTCACCTTGCCCCAACGCTCGGTATAAGACGTTTTTTTGCGGATGATTTGCCGCTTCTTCGGCAGTAATTTGCCCTAATTCTTCAAGGCGACCGACGAGAGAGTGGTCACGAGTAATCATGTCGAAACGCCCGTCTGGATAAACGGAGTATGCGCGGCTATCGCCAACGTGCGCTATGGAAACTTGGTCTCCCAGAACAAGCGCGGCGGTGAGTGTAGTACCACTGCCGGGGGCTTCGCGCTGAATTGCCTCTTGTGCTTGGGCAACGCCAGCAAGCATCAGCTCTTGAAGCGATTCGTCCAACGGTGCTGTGGGGAGAGAAAAAAGATAGGGGTGAAACTTCCGCATAATATGCCCGCCAAAAACCCGCATGGCGGTATTACTGGCAATTTCCCCGTATTGGTGCCCCCCCATACCGTCGGCTACAATATAGAGTCCAAAGGGAATATTTCCAGCATTTCCGGCTAAGGTGGTTGTAATCGTCAGGATGCTATCTTCGTTAAGTTCACGTTGCTTCCCAACAGATTGTCCGCTTGCCGCGATTAATTGTTGTAATTCGTATTGCATGGATTGGTGGGCGATAATATCTTCTACTTGTTGGGGAGAAAGAGGAACCGTTTCAGATTCACTGACTACAACAGGCTCTTTTTCTTCGGGCGACGTTTCTTTTTGAAATAGTTTTTTTATGGATTCAAACACGAAAAGCTCCTTGCTTAGGCTAAGAGTGCATAGATTTGGTGGTCTGTAGAGCCGATATAAACAATATCATCATAGACTAAAGGGGAGCCAGTAACGGGTCCTTCAGTCGCATATTTCCAGCGCAGTTGACCGCTTTTGGCATCTAAACAATAGAGATGGCTGTCAATAGAGGTGCAATATAGTGCGTCTTTGTAAATAACAGGTGATCCGGTTACTTGATGTTCGGTACGGAAACGCCATGCTTCTTTGGATGTTTTCAAGTCAATAGCATAGATAAATCCATCTGCCGCGCCCGTATATATAAGATTATCCAAAATGGTTGGGGAGGAAACCGAGCCTTTTCCTAATCTAAATTTCCAGAGAACCCACCCACTTTTCGGGTCTAGGGCGTATAAATGCCCGTCCAGCGATGTGAAATAAACGGCATGTTCAGTAACAAGTGGCGATGATGTAATTCCGCGCTTGGCTCTAAACTGCCATTTGACCTTTCCTTTGAAATCTACACAGTAAAATTCTCCGTTCTCCGAGCCAACATAGATTAATTCATTCGCTACAAAAGGTGTAGAGCGAACAGCCGCGGCTGCTGAGAATGTCCACACAGCACGACCAGTCATGCTATTTACTGCATGTAAAACGCCATCATCCGAACCGATAAAAACATGTCCTTCAGCAATACGCGGCGATGAGCGGACAGGTCCATCCGCATAATGAGACCAAACAATTTTGCCCGAATAAGCATTAATCACATGCAAACGTTTATCTTCTGAGCCAAAGAATATGTTTTTATCAAAAACTGCGGGTTTGGAAACAATTCCACCTTCGGTGGGATATTTCCATTTGAGCACCCCATCGGCGGCATTGAGCGCATAAAGGTTATTATCGTAGCACCCAACGTAAATGGTATTATCAAAATAAGTAGGCGTGCCACGAACCTCATCTTCGCATTTAAACTTCCAAAGAGGTTTAATCCCATCCGCCTGAAAAGCCGGTATCGCCTTTGATGCAGGCATCCTTGCGAGCAATCCCGTTTGACGCGCCGCCGCCATTAATGCTTCTTTCATTTCATCAATATCAGGATAACGATCTTTTGGCTCATAAGTGAGAGCCCGAGCAATAACCGCTTCTATCTCAGGAAAAACATCCGGGTTCGAATCTCTAATTGGTCGCTCTTCAAAAGAAAATGGCGGCTCTAAACGTGGATCTCTTTTGGTGAGCAAATGATGGAGAGTCGCGCCCAACGCGTAAATGTCGGCAAGGTGAGTTGCTTCGCCACGATATTGCTCTGGCGGAGAGTACCCCTCTGTGCCAATCATGGTTCCCTTTTGTCCGGTCTGAAATTGCTTTGCTATTCCAAAATCTACCAACATGATATGCCCGCGATTATCAATCATCACATTGGAGGGCTTCATATCTCTAAAAATAATTTGGTCTGGTTTATGATTATGCAAAAAGCTCAAAACATCACATAGTTCAATTCCCCAAGCAACTACCTGCGCAGGAGAAAGAAAGTCTTCGGCATCTCGTACCACAGCTTCAAGGTCTTGCCCGTTAATATATTCCAACACAAGGTAAGAACGATCATCGCTGGAAAAATAGTCAAAAATACTGGGGATAGAGGGATGTGTAAGCGTCGCTAAGATATTTGCCTCACGCTCAAAATTTCGGATAATTGTCTTCCTAACCTGAGGATCTGGCGCAAGGTTAACCATCTCTTTAACCGCTACAAGCTTAACCACATTCGGGAAATGTAAATCACGAGCGCGGTAAACAGACCCCATCCCACCGATGCCAATCACTTCTTGAATTAGGTAACGCTCAGACAAAGTAACACCCGACTGCAATTGCTGATGAGCCTGTCGCGGTTCATCAGCGTCAACAGCGCGGGTGACAGAACGTGTAACTTTTCGAGTATCCAGATTTCCTCACTTATAATACGCCTATAAGAACCTTTTTTAAGAATGACGAATTATAGTGTGCTCTGACTGGATTTGCAACTGCCCCAAAAGGATTACCCTTGCAGTTTCGTATGTTATCGAGCAAATATGGGTAAAAAGCCCGAATACGCTCTTGACCTTTAGCTTGCCTCCGTTCATCCTCATTTTTCTAAACCGGTGCATCTCAAACAGGAAACACAAAATGAATAATCTCTGGCGTTTATATCTCTCCCTGCCCGCCACTGGCGCATGGAATATGGCTGTGGACGAAGCTATTCTCGAACACGTTGTGCGCGGCGATTCTCTACCCACCCTACGCCTCTATCGCTGGGAACCGCCCTGCCTCTCTTTGGGACGCTCCCAGCCTTTTGCCGATATAAGTGTAGCCTCCCTCAAGAAAAATAGCTGGGATGTCGTTCGGCGTGTGACCGGCGGGCGCTCGATTCTACATACAGACGAGCTAACTTACGCGATTATCGCGCCAAAAGACAATTTGCATCTTCGCGGAACTTTGCTGGAAAGTTATCAGCATCTTGCACAGGCTTTGCTCGCGGCGTTAAAATCTATGGGGGTAGATGCTGAGATGAATAGAGAGAAAGCAAACCCCAAAAAACAAAATAACCCAGTCTGTTTTGAGACTCCTTCAACTTATGAGATTACGGTAAAGGGGAAAAAAATAATCGGAAGCGCACAAGCGCGTCAAAAAGGCGGTGTACTTCAACACGGGTCACTCCCTTTGACAGGAGACTTGGCGCGCATTACCCAAGCGTTAAACTTCCCTGATGCCACATCCCGCCAAATCGCTGCCGAAAAATTATTGTCGCGCGCATCCACAATGGAATCGGCTTTGGGACGAGAAGTTGATTGGGGTACGGCGAGCAGGTCTTTTATCCACGCGTTTGAATCGGTGCTGGGAATCAGGTTTAAGCACGGAGCGTTATCCCCTGCTGAAAAAAATCGCGCAAGTGAATTAATCCAAAAAAAATACGCTCATGCGGATTGGACAGAGCGTATTTAGAAGAGAGGCTGCTCTCTTTTTAGTTCAAAAAAATCACGTTTTCGTACCCCAGAGCAGCAAAGAATTTTTCGAGAAAATGTTCAGCGTTTTGTTGGGCGAGGTCTAAAATACCATCTTCGAGTGCGGCTTTGTAGATTTCTGCTTCAGCAGCTTGGCGAGCCGTGGTTTCGAGATTTGTATCTCCTTGTGAGAGAACACCTGTATCACGATCGTACACATAGGATTTTTCATTATCGAGGGTGGCAATAAAAACTTCGGCTGGAGGTAAGGTGACGTAGAGCGCACCATTTTCTAATTGCATATTTTCTGGACCTAGCTTTTCCATATCTATTCCGGCAATAACGATGCCATGCGCCACAAAGAGCAGACGGTCTCCAAAGAGAAAATCGAATGTGCCTTGACCAATTTCTGCGGTAATCACTTTTTCGATAGAGTATTGGATGGTTTCTAAACGAGCCAGAGAGCGCACCTCGTGGATGATGGTAATTGGATCGGGGATGATGGTGGGCGTGGGGTGCAACAAATCGGCTACTTGCGTTTGCATGGAACTATTTGCTTCGGAGAGAGGGGCTAAGGCTTGCTGTGCCTGTGTAGCACTCTCTTGCACCGATTGAACAACAAAATAGGCGGCTATGCCAACGATGACAAGCAGGAGAAAGGGGAGTATATTTTTTTTCATTTTTTATCCTTGATGTAACTAAAAATTAGAGGTCGTTCTCTAAAAATACTTTAACGCAACAATGTAAGTATTTCGTAAGGTTGATTATAGCATTTCTTAAACAGATGTTACTTGCGTTCTCTATTATTTCAGGTTATTATCACTTTTGAAAGGTTGAAAAGTCAACCGTAAATCCACTTTTCTGTAAAGAAGGAGAAAAAAATGAAGAAAGTTTCATATATGCTTTTTGCCTTATTGGTTATTGGCGCAATGGTACTGGCTGCTTGCACTCCCGCAACACCTGAACCTGCTCCCGAACCTGAGGCACCGGCAGAACCTGTTGCCGATGAAGGCGCAATGCCCGATCTTGGTGGTCGTGAAATTACTATCACCGTTGAAAACGCTTATTTGCCCTTCAACTATATTGACCCCGAAACCGGCGAAGGCGCTGGTTGGGACTATGAGATTTGG
>JAOZOM010000219.1 GCA_029933275.1 Anaerolineales bacterium
TAGCACTTTCAAGCCTGAATTTGTGAGATCGTTGCTCTCAGCCGGGTAAGATGCCCATAAAACCAGCGCATCGGCAGCGGCGGGGTTGGTATAGACAAAGTTGGCAGCCATCGCGCCACCAAGCGAGTGACCGCCGATTGCCCAGTGGTCGATCTCTGCAAAATAGTCAATTACAGGTTGGGCGGCATCAATATCGAAGACCATCATGTTTAGTGGGGCGGGTACGAGTACTACAAAATATCCTTGTGCAGCAATTTTATGTAATGCCGGTGCGTAGGAGCGATAGTCCACGCGCCCGCCAGGATAGAAGATGAAGCCCGTTCTCGGTTCTGCATCTACAGGTTGGAAAGTGATCCAATCATCTGTTATTTCAACGGTGACAGAGGCATCCGATTCAAGCGCGGCTAAGGCTTGCTCCCCCGGTCCAAGCGGATTAGATGCCCAAAAGATAAAACTACCTATGATTGCAATAATAAAAGTGACAATGCCCCATAAAAATATCTTTAGTGTTTTCTTCATTAGCTTTTTATTAAATCCTTGGCTTTTTGCCAGATAATGTCGAACATCTCAACAGTCAACCGTCCTGTTTGGGTGTTTTGGCGGCTGGGATGATAAGAGACGAGTAGCCACTCTCCACTTGGGAGTTTGTGAAGTGCACCATGCCCAAAAGCATAATCTTTTTTGCGGAGATTGTAAACTTTCAGCAACCGATCAAAAGCGATGCGCCCGAAGGCTACCAGAACTTTGGGCTGGATAATCTCAATCTCACGCTCTAGAAATGGCTGGCAGGTATTCAGTTCTTCGGCGGTGGGTTTGTTTTTGGGAGGAGCACAGCGCCCAACGGAGGTGATCCACATATTAAACAGAAGCAAGCCATCGTCACGGGCGGTGGCGTCTGGTTGAGATGCAAATCCCGCACGATGGAGGGCAGGGAAAAGAAAAGAGCCAGAGCCGTCGCCGGTAAATCCGCGCCCAGTGCGGTTTGATCCGTGCGCGCCGGGGGCTAAACCCACGACCATGATTTTAGCATGTGGATCGCCAAATCCCGGAACAGGTTTTCCCCAATACTCATGGTCACGGTAGGCTTTTCGTTTGGTAATGGCAACTTCTTCACGCCACTCGACTAAACGAGGGCATTTGCGACACGCGATAATTTCTTCGGTGAGTTCTTTTATCTTCATCGTATCTCTTGGGTTAATTAAATGGAAGCAAGCCGAATTTCTGGAGAGACGCGGCTTGCTTTTTAAAATCTGATTGAGCGTTTTTTTATTTATTGCTCAGAGGCGGGACGGGTAGACCATTATCGCACCAGAAAAATCTATCAACCCCATGAGAGTGATAGGTATATTCTTGTCCATTTGCCTCAACGGTTATTTTGTAGCCTTCAACGAGTGCATCTGTGTACATCATGCCTTCTGCGGGGCATCCTAATGCGCCATTTGACCAAGTGGTTGGGATGCTTTCGATTAAGCTCACTTGGCTGAGATCTATGCCTAGGCGATTGCTGAGATCGACAGAGATATAGTGGATTAATGTGTCTTCTGTTTTACGCATACCGGGTGCGGGCATCTCTACATTTTCTGCACCTGTTTTTGCGCTCGCTCCATCATCTTCTGGGAGATCTGCTAAATTAACGCTTACGCCGGGACCTGTTTGCCCTCCATCTGCGCCTCCCTGAAAAGGAGGTGGGGAGGCTTCTGGGCGAGGTGGAGCGTTTTTCTGCGGAGATTCTTGCTCTACAGGTTGAGACGCACAACTTGTCAGCGTTAACGACAAGAGGATAAGAAGTGAAAGATAGATTTTTCTTTTCATGAGTTTGTTTTCCTTTGTTTTATTTGTTTTATCTGTTGTAAAATATAGACGCACTATTCGAGAAAAAAGTTCCCTGCCGCGTGGAATCAATATATGTTGCCTAAGGTTTTCAGAAAAATCAGTTATACAAGAAAATTATATTTTTTGTTAATTCCCTATACGCTAGGGATTTTATTGCTTGTCATACTTCCGGGCATATTTTCTTTTGTGCTTGCTTTTTTTCGTTATGATGCTTTATCCTCACCTCTTTGGGTGGGAAATCTTAATTTTATTTTAGCATATACAGATGAGCTTTTTCTATTAAGCGTGCAGAATTCAATTTCTCTTGTTCTTTTGCCGGTGCCAATGCGCGTTTTGGGTGCATTTCTAATCGCACGCTTAATGCAGAAAAAAGGACCTTTGCTCAATTGGCTGCGAGCTTCAATTTTCCTTCCTTCCATTATCCCCGCACCGGCGTATGCGCTGGCGTGGCTTTGGATTTTGAATCCACTTTTTGGTCCGGTCAATATTATTTTGCGTGCATTGGGCTTGGATTTGCCCGGCTGGTTTGCTGACCCAAGTTGGGCAAAACCAGCATTGATTTTTATGTCCTTATGGCAAATCGGAGAGGGTTTTTTAATCAGCTTGGCTGCGCTAAGTGATATGCCAACCGAATTGGAAGATGCCGCGTATATCGATGGCGCAACTTCAGGGAAAATGTTTTGGCTGATTACTTTGCCAATTATGTTGCCAACGCTTTTGCTGCTTTCTTTTCGAGATATTATCTTGTCGCTGCAAGAAAGCCTCACAACGATTTTATTAACAACAAATGGCGGTCCTTATTATTCGACCTACACTTTGCCCCTCTTTATCTATGAACAAGGTTTTGATTTGCTCTCTTTTGGCATTGCCAGCGCGGCAATGTGGAGTTTATATATTTTAAGCGGGCTTATCATTTTCTTTTTATATTCCCTTTTTGGAAAAGAAGGCATAAGTATTACCGATGAAACTTTCCTTTCGTAAACTTTCTTTGCGTTTTATTTTACGCATCTTTTTTGCGGCGTTATTTTTAATCCCTTTAGTGTGGATTATGATGGCTTCTCTACGCCCGCAAGGAACGCCTCTTTCTGCATCTTTTGGATTATCGGATGGGATTAGCCTCCAAAATTTTTCTCGGATGTGGAATCTTGTTCCTATGGGGAAATATACATGGAATTCCTTACTTGTGGTTGGGCTTGCTCTTCCGCTGACACTGGTTACCAGTTCATGGGCTGGCTTTAGCATCTCCCAGCTATCTTTGCGCAGTCAACAACGCTGGATACTACTGTCTCTGGCGGTTTTGATGGTGCCAAGCATTGCGCTTTGGTCGAGTCGTTTTATCATCTACAAGGCTTTGGGCTGGCATAATACAATTTGGGCGTTGATCGCGCCCGCATGGATGGGGACAAGCCCTTTTTATATCCTCATGTTTTATCGAGCCTTTAAACGAATCCCGAGTGAAATATACGCATCGGCGCGTCTTGATGGGGCTGGTGTT
>JAOZOM010000220.1 GCA_029933275.1 Anaerolineales bacterium
GGGATGATAACCCCATGCACACCAACGGATTCAGCCGTCCGCAAGAGCGTGCCGAAGTTTTGTGGGTCTTGGAGGGTGTCGAGGAGTAGCACAAAGAGCGGTTCTTGCCGCGATTCCGCTTTATCCACAATATCCAACACATTATGATAGGGATAACCGCTCACCTCGAGCGCAATACCCTGATTATGGGGTGCGATCTTATCCATGCGTTTGCGGGGAGCGCGATAAACCTTGATATTTTGCGCTCGCGCCATTTGAATAATCTCGGCAAGCCGACCTTTTTCTTTGGCGTTTTCGCTGACCAATAATTGAAAAAACTGCCGCCGTTTGGCGCGCAGTGTTTCGTAAACAGGATTTCTTCCGTAGATAAATTCTTTCATAATTTCATTTCCATTTCTGTCTCTTATAACGCTCTCTTCGCGGGAATTCCCTCGCGGCGCGGGTAGGCGGCGGGCGTGGCACTAATTTTATCGGCGAGGACGAGATAGCGTTCTTCGACCACGCCCGGCAAGGTGACGGGAATGACTTGCCGCAGATGCCCCCCCAAGAGTCTTAGCGCATTTTCGGCTTCTTGCGTTTCGACCAGACCGCGCTCCCCTTTTTGAGCGATCATCGTGCCGCCCACCTTCACAAGCGGAAGCAGATATTCGCTCAGGACGGGTAATTTGGCAACGGCACGAGCGATTGCCCAATCGTAGTTTTCACGGTGTTCGGGATCTTGCCCCAGTTTTTCAGCGCGCGTCTGAATGACGCACACATCATCCAGCTTCAGTGTATCCACAATATGTTGGCAGAACTTGGCTTTTTTTGCCACCGATTCAACCAGCGTCAATTTCAAACGGGGATAGAGTATCTTCAAAGGAATGCCCGGGAAACCAGCACCAGACCCAACATCTACGAGCGTTTTCGGAGGCTGGTCGCCCCACGCCAGCACACAAGAAAAGGAATCGAGAAAATGTTTGGTGCGAATCCCCTCCTCACTCCGAATCGCCGTTAAGCTGATTTTTCTATTCCAACTAATAAGCTCTCGTTCGTAAATGGCGAGTGCGCTGAGCTGATTTTCGCTTAGGCGAAGGTTAAAAAGGTCTTGCGCGTTCTTTGTAAGTGTTTGCATGGGCGGGATTATAACAACTTTTCTAGCGGCTCACGGCAATCAGCCGCATGATTTTCAATTCTTCATAGCTAATTTCGCCATTCAAGCGGTCAAAAACGGGTTTTAGGAAATCGGTACCGAGTTCGTCAAATGCGGACAGGGCTTTTTCTTGTTTTTCTTTGGAGAGGGATGTCTGCGCCTGCAACTCGGACGCGTTTTTTAGCGGATTACCCGCTGCGGCAAATTTCGCTAAATGATTCAGAATCGTACTTGTTTGGACTTGATACCGTTCAGCGAGGCTTTGGATGCTCTCCCCGGCATTATACATCTCGCCCACGATCATATAACGACGACCTGAATTATTGCGCGGGCGAGGGACTGTTTTCTCCTTTTCGCTGATGCCTTTTTCCGCACAATAGGATTTGATTTCTCGCAGAAAATCTTGCCCGTAACGACGCAATTTTACCTGCCCTACACCGCTCATCTTCAAGATGCTTTCGAGTGATTGCGGATAATATGCGCTCATTTCCACGAGGGTTTTATCCGAAAAGATGATATAAGGCGGCATGCCCGCTTCATCAGCGAGGTTTTTGCGTTTTTGGCGCAAAATGGCGAAGAGACTTTGATCATATTCCAGCTTTTCGGGGACTTTACGCCGCTGACGTGAATCCTCTTGAATATGCCCCATAATTTGCGTGCGCTTGCGGAGGGCATCCATGCCTTCGGGCGTGACGTGCAAAACTTGAAACTCCCCCTCTTTGGCGAGATAACCCATCTGCTCAAGTTGACGAGCGAGATGTTTCCATTGCGGTCGGCTCAGCTCGCTGCCGATTCCGTAAGTGGAGAGCTTATCATGCCCATATTGCAGAATTTTGGCGCGTTTTGAGCCGCGCAAAACGCCCGTAACATGGACTGCGCCAAAGCGTTCCCCTGTCCGTTTGACGCAAGAGAGAAATTTTTGTGCGGGGATGGTGATGTCGGTTTGTTCGCGTTTTTCGGTAGTGCAATTATCACAATTTTGGCAATTCTCGGCTTCGTAGCTTTCACCGAAATAGGTCAAAAGCGGTTTACGCCGACAATTTATCTCATCTTCGGCGTAGCGGACGAGGGCATCGAGATGTTCGGTAGCGACTCGTTTCTCATTGCCTTCTTTTTGATTGATGAAATAGCGTTGTTTGGAGACATCCGAATAATTATAGAGAAGCAGACAATGCGCGGGCAAGTCATCCCGCCCGGCGCGCCCAATTTCTTGATAATAGCCCTCAATGCTTTTCGGCAAATCGAAGTGAATCACAAAGCGGACATTGGGCTTGTTGATTCCCATCCCGAAGGCAATCGTGGCGACAATAATCTGCACATCGTCGCGAATAAAGGCTTCTTGATTGGCTTTGCGTTGGTTCGCGTCCAAACCCGCATGATAGGGGCGAACGGAGAATCCTTTCATCTCTAAATAACTCGCGAGTTCGTCTACTTGGCGGCGCGAGAAACAGTAGATAATTCCCGATTGCTCTTTGCGCTCCTTGAGGAAGTCGAGGGTTTGCCCAATCGCGTCGCGTTTGGGGCGCACGTCTATAAAAAGGTTGGGGCGATTGAAGCTGGCAATAAATTCGTTTGAATCTGAAAACTGGAGGCTCGATTTGATGTCGGCACGGACGCGTGGGGTCGCGGTGGCGGTGAGGGCGAGGCAAGTTGCTTTGGGGTAGCGTTGGCGGACTTCGGTAATCTGACGATATTCGGGGCGAAAATCGTGTCCCCATTCTGAGATGCAGTGGGCTTCGTCTATCGTCAGCAGAGCAAGCTCAATTTGAGAGAGAAGCGAAAAAATGCGTGGAGTCAGTAAAGTTTCGGGGGCGAGATAAAGCAGTTTAACCGCGCCGCTCCTCACCAAATCCATATTTTTTTGATATTCATACGCGGGGAGCGAGCTATTTAGCATCACCGCCGGAACTCCGCTGGCGCGCATCTGCTCAACCTGATCTTTCATTAGCGCAATCAGCGGCGAGACAACGAGCGTCAGCCCGTCGAGGAGTAGCGAGGGGATTTGATAGCAAAGGGATTTCCCGCCGCCGGTTGGCATAATGGCGAGGGTGTCACGTCCGGCGAGGATGTTTTCGATCACCTCGCGCTGGAGCGGGCGAAAGCTATCGTAGCCGAAGGTGTCTTTGAGAATGGAGGCGGGGGTAGGCATGGGTTAAGTATACGAGAAACTCGGTTTTTTAGG
>JAOZOM010000221.1 GCA_029933275.1 Anaerolineales bacterium
GAATGCGGGGCAGGAAGCATCGCCTACTCAACCAACAAACGCTATTTTTAGCAAACTGTCAGGTGAATTTAATCCCAAATAAAGCGTTCAGAGCAATCGTATTCTCTGCCGCTGGGGGCTGTAACGTACCTGTAATACCATTCATCGTTGGTGACGGTGTAACCTTCGAGGGGATTGATAGTAGCATAAATTCGGGTCGCAGTTGAATGTGAAAGATGAAAAGATTGCCACGGGAGCGGGTCTTCGCTATTGAAACGGGATTCGTTTTGGTACCAGTAACAAACCAATGAAGCGGAAACAGCTTCACGGGTCACGTTTGAGACAGATTTCTCACCCATTGCATTGGCTAAAGCGGGAATCGCATCATCGGAGAGGGAGGCGAGGTATGCCATATCCAATTCTGCGCCGCCCGCCGAGCGGAGCATATTCTGCCGGACGATAAAAGCATCTACATTCAGCAAATTGAGCGTAGCCGCAAAGCCAATAATCGCGATTGCCATTGCGGGCGCAAAGGCACGTTGCTTACGAAAAATTTCGAGAATGACCACCGTCACAAGGAGCGCACCGAGCCAAATCATAAAGACGTGCGGATATGTCCGCAAGCGAGAAAAACCATAAGCAGTTTCGTAAAGATTGAGCCGTTGGAATGCCGAGAAGAGCATCACCAAGACGAGCAGAACGAGAGTAATCCCTAACCATGAGAAAATCTTGCGCTCCTTTTCGTTGCGGCGCGTTATCGCGCTCAGCCCCAAGAAAAGAAAAAGGCTAAAAACCGCAACTGTGACCAACTCCCCGAATCCACGCCGCGCGTATTCGGCGTAAGTGTAGCCATCGAGATTGATATTCGCGTTACCACCAAAAAAGTATTGAAATTGGATGGTCACGAAAGCCGCGAAAAGAAGCAAAACACTCCCCAAAACAATGCTGGATTCTGTAAAGCCGAGAAATGGCGCAAGCATGGGTTTTTCTTCACCAATCAGCTTTTCGTCTTGACTTTTGCGTGCGGCGTAGAGCAAAATTCCGGTCAAAAGATAGGCGATGATAAGAATGAGAATGCCACGCCAGATATATTCGGGCAGGTTTTCGAGCTGAAAAATTTCTATAAAATCATCCAGACGTTGTGCAAAAACCACATCAGCGGAGGAGAGGAGAGAGGCAAAAATGGCTACGACCGGCAGAGCGATGAGTAAACCGCGCAGAATAGGCATAAAATTCTTCGATTTACTTTTAATGCCCAATTCTTTTTGCTCTTTTCGGGTCTCGTTAATGAATCCTAGCGGGCTACCGAGCGCACTTCCTGCTAACTTGAAAATTCCGGCAATATAATCGCTGAGGCTGTATGAGAACCAACGTCCGCCTGTGTAGCTGAGGGCAAAGAATGCCATAAAAACGAAACTAAGCAAATAGTTAAGGAAAGTGGTCATCGGCTCGGTTCGGAGAAAGGTCATCGTCGCAAAAAAGCCGATGGGCAAAATCAAGCCTAAAGCACGCTTGTTCGGGCGAATGCCCGAATCCGCTAAGACAAGAATGCCGCTTAAAAGAATCAGCACGATAAAAATGGGAAATGAGATGCCCGGGGCTTTATCCCAAAAAAGGATGTCGAAGGCAATTCCAAGAAGGATGGTCGTTATCCAGAGTCGTTTTGAGTTGAGCATAAAGTGCTCCTTTTTTCACCACGAAGAGCGCGAAGAAGCACAAAGTGTTTCTTAAGTTTTTCCTTTGTGACACTTGGTGCCCTTTGTAGTAAAAATTAGCGAAGATTTGCATGAATTTGTGGTTAAAAATACTCTCTTTACTCTAGCAGAAAGTTTCAAAAGCTATCAGACTTCAAAAATTTGGGGTTTAGTGTAAAATACAATCTGCAAGACCCGATGTGCAGCGCATCTTGCTCCCTGCGGGAGTGCTACGCGAAGATGCAACGCACATCTACCATTTAATGTCTCGGAGGCTCACACATGGACTGGATTACCAACCCATCCGCTTGGATCGCATTGCTCACGCTAACTGCATTAGAAATTGTACTCGGTATTGATAATATCATTTTTATCTCTATTTTAAGTAGCAAATTGCCGGAAAATCAACAAGCCAGAGGACGAAAACTCGGCTTATTGGCAGCTTTGTTCACACGAATTTTGCTACTGCTCTCTATCTCTTGGGTCATCAAACTCACCAATCCGCTTTTCAGTCTATTTGGGCTGGGTATTTCAGGAAGAGATCTCGTCTTGATTGGCGGCGGATTATTCTTGCTCGCCAAATCCACACAAGAAATTCACGAAAACCTAGAAGGGCACGCCAGCGAAGTAGAGACAAAGACAAAGGCAAAGGTCTCTTTTTGGGGGACGATTCTTCAAATCGCGTTACTAGATATTGTCTTTTCGCTCGATTCGGTCATCACCGCGGTTGGGATGGCAGACGATATTGCCGTGATGATTATTGCGGTGATTATCGCGGTCGGAATCATGCTCTTCGCCGCCGATCCGCTCAGCGATTTTGTCAATGGGCATCCTACACTAAAAATTCTCGCCCTCAGTTTTTTGCTTCTCATTGGTTTCAGCCTCATCATGGAGGGGCTACATCAACATATCGCTAAAGCCTATATTTATTTTGCGATGGGCTTCTCCGTTTTTGTCGAAATGCTCAATTTGCGTGTGCGAAATAAAAAAGATGCCCCCGTGCAACTTCGAAAACGCTATAAAGTGAAGAAAAGAACCGTCAAAGTTAACGCAAAAATGGGGAATTAAAATACTTATTTACTGGATTATCGGCTATCTGGCTGGCTCGCTCCCCTTCGGCTTGTGGATTACGCGTCTCATCAAGCATGTGGATATTCGGGATGCCGGTTCCGGACATGTGACAACCACTAACACAGTGCGACAGGCGGGATTCGCCGCGGGTGCAGTTGTCTTGATTCTTGATTTGAGCAAAGGATTTCTCCCCATCTATTTTGCGATTCGCGCGGGAATTCCAGCTTGGTCGGTGGCAATCACCGCGGCATTAGCTGTACTCGGGCATTGTTATCCCCTTTTCGCCAACTTCCGCGGCGGGATGGGGTTAGCCGTCTCTGGCGGCGCGCTGCTGGCAGCTTCTCCCCCAGCCTTCTTGATCGCTCTCGCCTTTCTGATTTTCCTCCTCCTCGTCATTCGTCACGCCGCCCGCGCCGCGCTTTTCGCCGGATTACTCGCCCCAATGCTACTCTGGCTGCTCCACTTTCGCGGCGTTGAGCTGTGGATTATGTCCGCGGCGGGGCTAGTGGTCACCTTGCGCTTCACAATCAATTGGAATAGAGAATATCGCGAATTATGGTTAGATCG
>JAOZOM010000035.1 GCA_029933275.1 Anaerolineales bacterium
GCAATCACTATCGCCGCCGCAAGAATTGGTTTCACTGCCGCAACTGCCTCCGCAGGAGTTTTGTGCTTGCGGAGCGTTAATCACAAAGCCGGTCCCTTTTAGGGGATCGTCCACAAATTCGATATTTGCGCCACGCGCATAATCGAGTGATTGATAATCAACAATGATTTTGACCCCTTTCATCTCAATTGTGGTATCGGTATCTTGGATATTATCATCTAATGCCATCCCAAATTGAACGCCGCTACAACTGCTACCTGCAACATAAATCCGTAAGCTGTGTTTATCCATATTCTTTTCGCTCATAATATCTTGCATAGCCTGAGCGGCTTCAGTTGAAATGGTGATTACTTGCTCTTCTGTTTCTTGCAGCATAAATCTCTCCTAATTAGTCTGTATTCGGAGAGATACTATCAAAATTATGCTAAACTGTCAATTTTACCAATGGCAGCCCTCGCCGGTATTGATTCCAGCGGATTTGCCGACACGTTTATACATCGTGACGTTGGTGAAAGGCTCACCCAAAATTCCGTCGTGGATTGCCCAAGAGCGAAGGCGGAGACTCTGCTGGGCTTCGGTTTGACGGAAGACTGAGCTGTTATCCAGTTTTTGGATGAAGTCCGTATCGCGCGTGAATTTGGCTTGGATTCCCTCCATTAGCTTTTTGCCGGTCTGATAGGCAAAGCCGTAACGCTCGAAAATGATGGCGTTATGATAATAGAGCGGTTCGGCAAAATACATATCATGCCCGAGATCGGCAACGAAATGCTCAAAGGCAGCCGTAGCGGCAGGCAACATGCCGAGTCCACGGTGGATTTGCCCCGGAGCCAAGCCAAAATTGAGCGCGTCCCGCTCCGCTTCGATATTACGCTGAGATGTGCCGAATTTGGTTGGCTGTCCATCGGGCATGATGTCTACGTCAAAACGCGGCGAAGCGGGGTCATTCAAAACATAAAGCAAAATATGAATTTGCCCGTGCATCGTATCGCTGAGGTGTCCGTAAAGAATGGGATCGCGTGCGCCGTGTTTATGGTAGAGCGACATCTCAACACTGGTGTTGCCGGGTTGATATTTGAATTTGAGCAGAGAACGACCTTGAATATCGGTGAGATAGGGGGTGAGTTTAAAACGCTCTAGCAACTCGATGGGAACAATGCGCCGATAAATTTCTCGTTTTTCATGTTCTGGAAGCAAGTTGATAGCCCCGATGGTGGATGCGCTCATAATTTACTCCCTATAGCGGATTTGTCTCTTTAGATCGCGTTCGGTTTCTCTTTTGGCGATGGCTTGCCGTTTATCATGGAGCTTTTTACCGCGTGCGAGGGCGATTTCTATTTTAGCGCGCCCGTTCTTGAGATAGACTTTGGTCGGGATGACGGTTAGCCCCTTTTTGCGGATATTATTTCTCAATTTTTTGATTTCTTTTTTATGCAGGAGCAGTTGACGCGGACGGCGCGGCTCATGGTTGAAGCGATTTGCTTCCGCATAGGGTGCGATATGCGCCTCCATAAGCCAAGCCTCGTGTTCATCAACGCGAATATAGGCTTCTTTGATGCTAATTTGCCCGGCTCGTACCGATTTGATTTCAGAGCCTTTTAGGGAGACTCCGGCTTCAAATTCTTCGAGAAGAAAGTATTCAAATTTCGCTTTGCGATTGGTTGCTACGGTTTTTGTTTTCACGCTGAGATTGTAACATGGGAGGCGTAATATTTCTCCCTCCTAACGCGTCTTTCTCTTAAGCCTCTCTCGCGAGTATAATCCCCTTCTGTAGGATTATCTTTAGTGAAAGTAGGTGACTAGGTGAAGAAAATAGCAATTGCATTAGGTGGTGGTGGAGCGAGAGGCAACGCACATATTGGCGTATTGCGAGTTTTAGAAAGAGAAGGTTATGAGATTGCCGCTATAGCTGGAACAAGCATAGGCGGCTTGGTTGGCGCAATCTACGCGGCAGGCTATTCTCCTGACGAGATCGAAAAAATCTTCAGCGAAATAGACCAAAGTAAACTCTATGAATTAGGGCTGCGTTCAAAACCGGCTTTGCTTGGATTGGAGAAAATCAGCGAATGGTTGGGTGAAATTCTTGGCGAAAAAACTTTTGCAGATACGAAAATTCCCTGCGCCATGACCGCTGCCGATTTGAATTGTAATTGTGAAGTGACTTTGCAAACCGGATCGCTTAAAAATGCAGTTTTGGCGACTATCGCTGTTCCGGGCATCTTTCCATCTTATCAAGAGGATGGGCATTATCTTGTGGATGGTGGTGTGCTTAATCCCGTCCCAGTTTCGTTGGCACGTGAGCTTGCTCCGAAATTACCCGTTGTTGCAGTTGCGCTCACCGCACCGCTTTCCTCTGTTTCCTCTTATTATTTACCTGCTTCGCTCTCTTCGATTATCCCCGGCTCCATTGCGCGGCGAATCACGCGCTTAAATGTCTCACAGGCGATGGATATTTTTTTGCACTCGGTTGATATAGGGAATAGAGCTATCACGGAGCTTCGCTTAGAAAAAGAGCCACCCGACCTTCTAATTCGTCCTGCTGTGGAGCAAATAGGTCTTTTGGATAGAGTTGTCGTGGCAGATGTTGCACGTTTGGGCGAAGAAGCCGCCGAAGCCGCGCTCCCCGAATTGGCACGTGTGATGCACCATTCAGATAGTTTTTTCAAGATCTTATTTGGAAGGAAGACACTATGAGCCGCGACCTGCGTAAATACGCCCAAGATACCAATATTCAACTTGTTGTTGGCGCGTTTTTCGTTCTTTTCATCGTTGGTGATGGGTTGATTTATTTTATCTATGGCAAAAGTGCTGCGCTGATGGGTTTGCTTTGCCTCCTCGCCGGTGTAGCTCCCCTTTTCATCATCGTACTTATCATGCTCTTATTGAATTGGGTTGTCAAATATGCAAATCGAGAATAAAACGCAACTTAGAGAAGAATCCAATTGGCTGTTCCGAGTTTCTCAACAAGAAAAATCTCCGTCCCATGTTTTGCTTCTTCTACACGGTTGGACAGGTGATGAAAACTCGATGTGGACATTTACACGCAATTTTCCCTCGGATTACGCGATTCTTGCGCCGCGTGCCCCTTATCCTGCTCTGGCGGAAAAGGGCGGATTCTCGTGGAGAGAAATCAAACCGGGAACGTGGGGCGCACCGACTCTTGACGAGTTGCATTTTGCCGCAGATTCCCTCGTCTCGCTCGTGGATTTTTGGCTTGCTTCCGCTAAAATGGCTTCCCTGACTTTTGACATCGTTGGCTTTAGTCAAGGGGGAGCTTTGGCGGCGACCATTGCCACGCTTTACCCCAAGCGCGTGGAGAAAGTTGCGGTTCTTTCCGGTTTCATTCCTCCCGGCGTGGATGTGTTACTCCAGCCTGATTTGCTCAAGAAAAAGCGATTTTTCTGGGCGCACGGGACAAAGGATGAGATGATCAGCTTTGAACGCGGGCGCGCAGGAATTGAATTGCTACAAAATGCAGGCGCAGAGGTAACTTTATGTCAAGCGGATATTGGGCATAAAGTTAGCAAAGATTGTCGGCGCGCGCTGGATATATTTTTGAACACTGATTCCTGATTCCCAATTACAGGACTCGTGGTATCCTTGCCACATTCTTTTTTAACGGTAGATGTTGAAGGTGAATTTAATGAAAGAATTTTCACGAAGAGATTTTCTAAAATTAACGGGAGCAAGCCTCGGGGCAATGGCGTTCCGCCGCTTTGAGGGGATTCTCCCTGCGAATCGCTTCCAATTTCCCGAAGGCGAGAAGCTCGGACGAGTTTCCGTCTTCCCAAATTATTATTCAACTCCGCTAAAAACTGAGCCGCATCGCGCTTCCACCACAATTCGCGATTTAGGACAAGATGAATTGGTGATTTGGTCGCATGAGGTGGTCGGCTCGGCAAATTCGGTCAGTAAACGATGGGTGGAGACACCGGAGGGGTATATTTATTACCCCGATTTACAGCCGGTGCATAATTTTCCCAACATTCCGCTCACCGCGTTGCCGGAGGGAAAACCCGGCTTTTGGGCGGAGGTCACTGTTCCCTATGTGGATTTGATTATTGCAAACCCTCCTGCCCGCTCCGGTTGGTATAAAACCAGTTTGGCGCAAGGATTTGTGCCGCGTTTATATTACGGGCAAGTGGTTTGGATTGACCAAGTAACAACGAATGAGATGGGGTTGGTCATGTATCGCTTTAACGAAAAATATGGCTACGGTGATATTTTTTGGGTAGATGCGAGTGGACTGTATCCCCTAACCCCTGAGGACGTTTCGCCGATTCATCCCGATGTGGATCCGGTTCAAAAGAAAATAGTGGTTAACACCACTTATCAGACTTTATCTTGTTTTGAAGGTGAAACAGAAATTTATTTTTGTCGCGTTTCCTCAGGCTACGATAGCGAGAGTTACTTCACGCCGCCTGGAGGTTATAACCCGCATCGGAAATTATTCTCGATCCCGATGGGGGCATCTTCCACCGAGGGACGCTCCGGCTACGATACCCCTGCCGTTGGATGGCCTATATTTATGGCGGGGAACGGAATTGCAATTCATGCCGCGTTTTGGCATAACGATTTTGGAACGCGCCGCTCACATGGTTGCATCAATGTTTGTGCAGAAGATGCAAAATGGATTTTTCGTTGGACGACTCCCTACGTCTCGTTAGATGCCGGTGAAGTTAGCCTAGATTGGCCCGATCACGGCACAATCGTGGATGTTGTTCAGCGCACTTTTTAAATTTTATACCTATAACCAAAGAGGTACTTTATGGATTTTAGTAATATCACTTTAGGATTGGCTTTCGTTGCGGGATTAGCTTCTTTTCTCTCGCCTTGTGTTTTTTCGCTCGTTCCTGCCTATGTCGGCTACCTGAGCGGACGTGCCGCGGGCGGCGATTCCGGTGCGAATAATCGTTTCGTTACTTTTTTGCACGGTTTGGCGTTTGTGCTTGGTTTTAGTCTTGTTTTCATTCTTCTGGGAGTTGCCGCATCCGCTTTTGGGAGCGCGCTTTATGATATTCGGACATGGCTCGCAAAAATCGGTGGAATTGTAGTCATCGTTTTCGGTTTACACATGATTGGTGTTTATCGCATCCCCTTCCTCGAATACGATACTCGCGTGCAGGAATTGCCCGATCCCAAATGGGGCTATCTGTCTTCGGCTCTTTTGGGTGTTTTCTTCTCAGCGGGATGGTCGCCTTGTGTTGGTCCCGTTTTAGGTGCGATTCTCACCTTGGCTATCAACGGCGGCAATATAACCTTAGGCGCAAGTTTGTTAACTGCTTACTCGGCGGGATTAGCAATTCCATTCTTAATTGCGGCGTTGGGCATTGGGTGGGTCAGCACGGCTTTACGAAAATATGGCAAAGCGATGCACTATGTTGAAATCGTGATGGGAGTCATTCTCGTCGCAGTCGGTATTATGCTTTTCTCTGGCACTTTTGAATTAATCGCTCGCTATGGTTCTTTCATAGATTTTGGATTGTAGAAAATATCCTTTTTATCTCAATATTTTTCACTGAGACTGAAAAAATGTCACGAGATAAAATGTCGGTAGGACTTGAAAAATGGTGAATCTAACGCTGTACACTCGCAAAAACTGTCATCTTTGCGAAGAAACAAAAGAAAACCTCGATTCTCTCCGCGAGAAATATCCCCATCGGCTTGTTGAAATTGATATAGATACCGACCCCGCGCTGGTCATCGCTTATGGGGAAATAATCCCTGTTGTTGAAGTGGGTCCCTACGTTCTTAAAGGGTCTATCGCTGTTCAAGATTTGGCAATGACTATCGGAGCCGCCGCAGACCGCCAAGACCACCTCGAACGAACAGGCAATGACCTCTACCGCAAACGTGCCAAGCGCGGCAGTACCATCACCAAAGCGGATAAATTCTCCTTCTGGATTTCGCGGCGATATATGCTTGTCATTTCTTTGATGATCTTCTTTTACGTCGGGCTACCTGTCCTCGCACCGGTTCTAATGAAAGCGGGAGCAAGAACGCCAGCTAATATCATCTACAAAATGTATAGCCCTCTTTGCCACCAGTTCGGATTTCGTTCCTTCTTCCTTTTTGGGGAACAACCCTATTATCCTCTCACCGAAACGGGAATTGCCGGCGAAGGAACAGACCTGATTGACTTTGAAACCGCCACAGGAATTACAAATCTCCATAATGCGGGTAGCATAACTCGTTGGGATGCTCGCAACTATCAGGGCAACGAAAAGGTGGGCTATAAGCTCGCTCTCTGCGAAAGAGATATGGCAATTTACGGGGCAATGCTCCTCTTTGCACTCATCTTTTGGGCAACGGGACATCGCATCCCCCCCTTGCATTGGGCGATTTGGTTATTTGTCGGGCTCGGCTTCATTGGCTTAGATGGTTTCTCGCAATTGATTAGCCAATTTGAGTTTTCTGCACTTTCCGAAATTCTCCCTTATCGCGAAAGCACGCCCTTCCTCCGTACCTTCACAGGTTTTCTCTTTGGCTTCACCACCGCGTGGTTTGGCATTCCTTATATCGAAGAAAGTATGCGTGAGACGCGTCAAATCTTTATCAAAAAATTTGCCATCGCTGACGCGAAAAAATAAATTATGCCCTTTTTTGAAAAAAACAATATCCGTTATTTTCAATTCCAGGATTTTTCTGGTGCGGTTACTCATGCGGTTTTCACTCGACGGGGAGGTGTTAGCCCCGCGCCTTGGAGTTCCCTTAATGTAGGCGGGAATGTTGGGGATTCCCCCGCGAATCTACGGGAGAATCGAATCCGAGCATTTACCGCGTTGGGACGCGATCCCGAATCCGTTTTTGACCTGTGGCAGGTTCACGGGACCCGAGCAGTTTTCGCCAGAGAGCCGCGTCCCCCCGATTCTCATGAAGATCAAGGGGATCTAATTTTCACAGATAATCCCAAAATCACCCTTTATATGCGTTTTGCCGATTGCACCCCTCTCCTCTTTGCGGATACACATCTCGGCGTTGTCGGCATTGCCCATGCCGGTTGGCAGGGAACAGTTAGCGGCGTTGCGACCGCCGCCATCAAAGCAATGTGTGAGCATTACGGCTCACGTCCCGAAAATATCCAAGCCGCGATAGGACCCTCCATCGGTGTAGATCACTACGAAGTTGGCGAGGAGGTAATTCAACAAGTCTGTGAAAATTTTGGCGAAGAAGCAGAATCTTTGCTCCCGCGTTTTGGCGAGCGTAGACATTTTGATATGTGGGCGGCAAATCGCCTTCAACTGGAACGGGCGGGAGTGACTCAAGTTGAATCTGCAAATATATGCACCGCTTGTCACCTCGAAGATTGGTTTTCGCATCGTGCTGAAAAAGGAAAAACAGGCCGTTTTGCCGCAATTATTGCTTTAAAGGGGTAGAATTAAGGGCAGTATTAACGGGATTCAAAACGGAGAAAAAATGAACGCTCTCTTTTGGAGGAGAGAAATAATGACAAATAACTCCCTCGTATCATCCATCCGTGAACGTTATCAAAAAATTCAATCTCAAATAGCAGATGCGGCTCAGGCTGTCGGGCGCAATCCTGATTCTGTTAAATTATTGGTTGTCACGAAAAAACAACCTCTCTTTGTTGTCGAGGCGACTATCGCCGCGGGCATAAGAATTCTTGGAGAAAACTATCCCGAAGAAGCGGTACAAAAGCAGGAAACACTGGGAGAAAAAAATAAGGTAGAATGGCATATGATTGGTCATGTGCAGAGTCGCAAGGCGCGTTTGGTGGCTGAGAACTTTGCTTTTTTACATTCTTTAGACAGTCTCAAATTGGCTCGCCGTCTTAATCGCTTTTCCGCTGGAGCAGAGAAAACGCTTCCCGTTTTGCTAGAATTCAACGTAGGTGGTGAATTGAGCAAATCCGGCTGGGATGCCTCCGATGAATCTCGTTGGGAAGTTTTTTTGCCTGACGTGGAGGAGATTCTTTCGCTCTCCAATCTCGAAGTCCGCGGTTTGATGACAATGCCTCCCTTTTACCAAGACGCTGAATTGACTCGCCCTTACTTTCGTCAGCTACGAAAATTGCGGGATTATCTCTCAGACCACTATCCGCTCAACCAATGGAATCAACTATCCATGGGGACGAGCGGCGATTTTCGCATCGCCATTGAAGAGGGTGCCACTTTTGTTCGAGTAGGGCAAGCAATTGTGGGATCACGTCCTCTATAAATAAGGAGATTTTATGGTTATTTTGATTTTGCTCAAGCTCGTAGATATCGTGGCACAAACTTTAATCCTATTGGTTATTATTTCTTCTGTGTTATCATATTTTATGTCGCCATATCATCAGGTGCGGCAAATGGTTGATCGAATTGTTCAACCGATGTTGGAGCCGATTCGGCGAGTTGTTCCCCTTGTGGGGATGTTGGATTTTAGCCCTCTTGTTTTGATTATTTTGATAGAAATTCTTTCTTGGGCTATCAGAAATTTTCTGGTTGTCTTACTGTGAGGTAAATCATGTCTTCTCGAAATTACAATTTGCATGATGGTAAAGTTGGCTCGGCGTTGGCGGTGCGCTTAACATCAAAAGCAAGCCGCGATGTTATCGCGGGAATTGCAGAAGATGGCACGGTGAAAATCCACGTCACAGCCTCTTCCGTAGATGGGCAGGATAATCAGGCGATGATTCGATTGCTCACGGAAGTTTTGGACATTCCTGAAGAAAATGTAGCTATCATTGCCGGAGAAAGCGGACGAGATAAAATCGTTTCTATCTTGGGTTTAGACGCAGTCACTTTAACGAGATTGGTGCGCGCTCATCTTGAATAATTTTTCAAGGTATTTGGTATCGTCTTAAAAAAGAACGATAATTTTTTCTTGTTTTTATCCTCCTCCATATAAAAACGGTTTGGGAAGTGGAAAAGAAAAGGCGCATATAGTAGAATAAGTGCTTTGAAGTTGAAGCGGGAGCCTTGTGCTCCCGCTTATAGTCTATATTAGTGAAAGAAAGAGAAAAAAGATGTTTTACGACCGCCAAAAACTAGAAGCAATTGAAAGCAAAAGCCTCGCCCCTTATGGGATGCGGAGCAAAAATTCCAAAGGGCGGGCTTATGCGGGGAGTGAACCTGCCTATAGAACAGTCTTCCAGCGCGATCGCGATCGTATTTTGCACACCACCGCGTTTCGCCGTCTCGAATATAAAACGCAAGTTTTCATCAATTACGAAGGTGATTATTTTCGCACGCGCCTGACGCATACGCTCGAAGTTGCTCAAATAGGACGCACCATTGCGCGTGCGCTCGGCGGCAACGAAGACTTAATAGAATCGATTTGTCTCGCGCATGATTTGGGACATCCCGCCTTTGGGCATTCCGGCGAAGTTGCCCTCAACCGCTTGATGAAAGACCATAACGGATTTGACCATAATAAGCAATCTTTGCGGATAGTCACCAAACTGGAACAGCGATATCCGGATTTTCCCGGATTAAATTTGACTTGGGAGGTTCGCGAGGGGATGGTTAAACACGAATCTGAATATGATATTTCGGATGCATCCGCTTATGACCCAGACTTGCGAGGCAACTTAGAAACACAGATTGCCAATGTGGCGGATGAGCTGGCTTACACTGCCCACGACCTAGACGATGGACTCCGCTCCGGCATGATCACTCCATCCCAGCTTGAGGGAATCGCCCTCTGGGAGATTCTCGCCGAAACCTTCGACTGGCACGCTCCCGCACTGGACGATATGTCTCGGCACCGTATGATTCGGCATTTGGTTGGGATTGAAGTGAGCGATGTCGTTAACGCAACAGACACGCGTCTAAAAGAGAGTGGCGCAGAATCTCCCCTCGATTTGCAACAACTTCCCCATAATGTGCTGGGGCACAGCGAGGATATGATTCGGCGGAATCGTGAGTTAAAGGATTTTCTTTATGCGAAGCTATATCGTCATCCCCGCGTTGTGCGGATGGCGGTCAAAGCCGAGCGGATTATTAGTGATCTCTTCAATGCGTATTTGGATGAACCCGCAATTTTACCCGTACATATTCAGGCTTTAATAGAAGAGCGTAGCCTTGAGCGTGTTGCTTGCGATTATATTGCTGGAATGACTGACCGCTATGCTATAGATGAACATCGTAAACTCTTTAATCCATTCGTCAAACCATAAGAACAAGGAATTATTATGCAGAAAAAAGAAGCAACGTATCTCACCGCTGAAGGAGAAGCCCGCTTAAAAGCAGAACTCGCTGAGATGGTCGGTGCGAAACGCATAGAACTAGCCAAACGTCTCCGCTCTGCGATTCAGATGGGTGATCTCTCCGAAAACGCGGATTATATTAAAGCAAAAGAAGATCAAGCTTTTCTCGAAGGGCAAATTCAGGAATTTCAATACATTTTGAACAACGCGGTCATCATCGAGGATGATGGGAAGCCGAAAGACGTGGTCACAGTTGGCGCGCGCGTGACTATTCAAGAGGAGGATTATCCGGCTGAGACTTATCATTTGGTTGGGGCGAAGGAGGCTGATCCGCGCAACGGGAAAATATCTAATCTTTCGCCAATCGGGAGCGCATTGCTTAATCATCGCGTTGGGGATGTGGTGGAAGCCGAGTCGCCGGGGGGCGTCTTCAAATTTAAGATTTTGAAGATTGATTAATTTGGGTATTGCGTAACTCATTATGCACTAGGCAAGTTTCCGAATCTCAAGTTGGTTTAACGGAGACAAGCCGAAAACGGGGGCGAACCCTTTATGTCAAAAAAAGAGCCGAGGTTTTGATGTCTCGGCTCTTTGCTTTTTTTATCCGTTGTCGGTCTTGGGCCAGATGGCTAATTCCAATGTGGCTCTTTCGAAATAGCTGCTTGGAGGAAGAGGTCCTGAGCCGTATTCTAAATCCGCTACGGTGACGAGTAGCTGGAGGGTTTCGGTTTCGAGCATGACCTGTTTTTGTTTCCCGATGACAACCAATTCTCCTTTGGCTTCTAAGCGTTGGCGGATGCTGGGGTCGTTGTAAGCGTGTTCGGACATGAGGACTTTGGTGGCGGTTTTGATGTCGTTTTTGTCGAAGAGCCAGATTTCGAGTGCGGTGACTTTTTTAGGATCGCCGACCCCGATGGTATCTGAGATGCCGACACCGTATTCGCCCATGAATTCTCCCGCGGGGGATTCGATGCTAAAGGATTCGTCGTAAAGGTCGTCTCCTGAAACGTAGCTGGTCATGGATTGAGTAATGGGGGTTGCCAAACCCATTTCTGAATAATCGGTTTTCTGTGCGCTCTGTGCGTGTTGTGCGGCTTGTTGGGCGGGGGTTGCCTCGCTGCCTTTTGAGATACTTGGGCGTAAAAGGCGAATAGCAAAAAACGCAATAACAACAAAGACCAGAATAAGAAGCCCGATAAGAATATATTTCATTAATGGCGACATGCCTGCTGATTCTTCGGTTTCGGGTTGTATCGGCGGGTTTGCGGCGCTCATTAGTTTTCCGAAGGTTTCTATCTCTGTTGGATTTTGTTGCCCCGGGGATGTCTTGATTTCTTCAAGGCGTTGTTCCGCGGTAGGACCTAGATTTTGCCAGCGTTGCATGGCTAAGGCTGTGTCGCTATTTGCTGTAAAGGAGTCAATTGCCATGCGCAGATACTCAACTTGGTAATCTGCGTTGAGCAATTCAGGGGTAGCATCTACCCATTTTACAGGCTGGATACCCCACCCCCAAATTAGACCAAGAATGAAGCCGAGTATGATGGCTGCAACTGCGGCGAAAATGGGATTTTTAAATTTTTCACGAAGCGTGTCTACGAAGCTCATATTCATATCCTCTCAAGAACAAATAGGCGATAGTAACAGGGGTATTATACAAGAAAGTTCCTAAATATGCGAACGAATTTGAGGGGGTTATTCTAATGCTTATTTTATTACTGATGCAGATGTACGGGAGATGGGATGCCCCATCCTAATTTCCCTTATTTGGGGGATGGTTAGGATGGGGACGTGAAAATTTTATTTAGACGTGATTTACCCCACTGAAGACTATGGTTTATCTTATGCTGAGAAAGCCTGAATTCCCGTCTGCGCTCGACCGAGAATTAGGGCGTGGATGTCGTGTGTGCCTTCGTATGTGTTCACTGCTTCGAGATTCATGACGTGGCGGATGACGTGATATTCGTCCGAAATGCCATTGCCGCCGTGCATATCACGCGCAACTCGGGCAATATCCAGCGATTTTCCGCAGGAGTTCCGCTTGATTAGGGAAATCATCTCAGGTGTGGATTTTCCTTCGTCCATCAAACGCCCAACACGCAAGACACCTTGCAAGCCAAGCGTGAGTTCGGTCATCATATTCGCCAGCTTGAGTTGAATGATTTGATTTGCTGCAAGGGGGCGCCCAAACTGCGGGCGGTCTAAGGTATATTGACGAGCAGCATGCCAACAGAATTCGCCTGCGCCCAAAGCACCCCAAGCGATGCCATAACGAGCCTTGTTCAAGCAGCTAAAAGGACCGCCCAGACCTGATGTGTTCGGAAGTAAATTTTCATCGGGAACGAAGACATCTTCCATCACAATCTCGCCGGTGACGCTGG
>JAOZOM010000222.1 GCA_029933275.1 Anaerolineales bacterium
TGCGCCATACGCGCCATTGATTCGTAAACCGCCGAGTCGCCGTGCGGATGGTATTTACCCAAAACTTCGCCAACAATACGAGCGGATTTTTTATGCGATCCTGTGGAGCGAATGCCCATATCGTGCATCGCATAGAGAATGCGCCGATGAACAGGTTTTAACCCGTCTCGCGCATCGGGGAGCGCGCGCGCAACGATAACGCTCATCGCATAATCGAGATAGGCAGAACGCATTTCGTGATTAATATCAACGTGTTTAATATCGCCAGCTTCCATAAGAAAATCCTTCTTAAAACAAAATAAAAACCCGCCATATACACAAGACTGGCGAGAGAAAAAACTACACAAAAGTCTGTATCAATTATACCGCGAATATGCGTATTTAACGAAAAAAGACCCGTGAAAAACGAGTCTTTTTCTGTGCCGAAGGCGGGAGTCGAACCCGCATGAGCGTAAGCTCACTACGCCCTGAACGTAGCGCGTCTGCCAGTTCCGCCACTCCGGCTGGCGAAGAGTATTGTATCTGAAATGGTGGTTTTGTCAAATGAATTATTCGGGGTAAGTTTCTTTCCACGTGCATTGTCTTTTTTTGAAAATATTGAAAATTATTGAAACAGAGATACTATTTTTTAACAAAACACTTACAAATTTCCGTCCTTTTTCTTATATTTCCCGCGTATACTAAGTGGCGTAAGAACAAATTTATTCCATATAAGGAGGTCGCTATGACTACTATTAAACGTTGGGAACCCGTTCGTGAAGTAATGACTTTACGCGAGGCTATGGATCAACTATTTAATGATGCTTTCATGCATTCTGCCGGAGCAAGAACAGTTGCTTCTACTCCTCTAATTAATATGTATCAAACGGACGATGATATTATCGTCAAAGCAACTTTGCCAGGCTATACAAAAGACGAGGTAAATATTACCCTCACAAACGACTTTCTGACGCTACAAGGACGCTATGAGAAAGAAGAGGAAGATGAAGGTAAATCCTACTATATCCGCGAGCAAAGCTATGGAAACTTTGAACGCTCCCTTCGGCTTCCCGTAGATGTGGAGCTAAAAAAGGTCGAAGCCCTTTTCGAAGACGGAATCCTGACAATCACTTTACCGAAAGCAGAAGCTGTCAAGCCGAAAACCATTAGCATCAAAGCGAAATAAAAGTTCCCCCAAAAACACAAAAACCGCAATCTGAAATAGGTTGCGGTTTTTGTGTTTTTAAGGATAAAATGCCGTCGCACGTGACCTCAGGCTTGCTTCCGTTTAATTAGCATCCGTTTGGAGAACAACTTTCCCTATTCTTCAAGCAATTTCTCCAACAACATCAGCTCTTCTTCTTTATTTTTTACTTCCCCATCAATCCAAGCTGCGCGGAGTTGGGATAAAATTTCTTTATATCTTGGGCTTGGTCTCAGCCCGCGTGCTTGTAGATCATCACCGCTAATGGTGGGGTGGATATTGCGCCATTTTGCAAGATATTCTTGGATATTTTCTCGCAAATCATCATCTATATCGCAAAGAGATGCTGCATAGAGAGCGAGGGGCGGAATTCCCTCCAAACGGCGCGTCCATTGGCTGGGTTTTGCGTCTAATAATGTGGGGAGGTCATCGCAAAGGCTTCTTGCAGCAAAAAGAGCATCTTCTAACGCGGCGTGGAAATGGAGTCTTTTGCACAAGACGCGCAAATCTTTTACGGAGAGAGGCAGTAGCCAAGCCAAATACCCCAAAGCGCGCCGTTTATTAAGATGAGCGATAGTCGGAATTTCTCCAAGAAGAGATGGGGGTGGGAAATTGAGAGCTACGTCCAAACGCGCGGCAAGCTCCGGGTCGGGGACGAGGACGGGAGAAATGGCGGGGAGCAAATCTAAAGCTGCGAGGCGAGAAAACATCTCTACCGCGCGCGGCTCATCCAAAATCAAATCCAATTCATGGCGGATTCGTTGCCCCGTCAATTTCGTGAGAAGCGAATGCGCTTCATCCATCAATTGGCGCGTGCGTACCCCAAGTTCAAAACCGAAACGCTGCTCAAAACGGATGGCGCGCAACATGCGGGTCGGGTCATCAATGAAGGAAAGGGAGTGGAGGACGCGTACTAGCCCGCGTTCGAGGTCGGCGAGACCGCCCCAGTGATCGTGAAGTTCACCGTAATGCCTACCATCAAGGCGCAGGGCAAGGGTGTTAATGGTGAAATCGCGGCGGTGGAGGTCAAGTTTGATGCTACCGCGCGAGACTGTGGGAAGAGCGGAAGGGCGAGCGTAGAATTCCTTGCGGGCGGTGATAAAGTCTAAGAAGATTGGGAGATTCTCATTTGCAACCTTTAAACTTTCAACCTGCAACTTTGAACCCTTTAGAAACCACTTCGCTGTGCCAAAACGGGAATGGTCGGTGACGCGCCCGCCATATTTTTCGGCGAGAGCGTGAGCGAGAGCGATAGCATCCCCCTCGACTACAATGTCAAAATCGAGGCTGGGACGGTTGAGAATCAGGTCGCGGACGAAACCGCCGACCAAGTAGAGGGCAACGTGCTGCTCGGCGGCGACTGCGGCGATTTTGTGGATTAGGTCAAGGCGTTCCGGCGTGAGCGCACTTTCAAGACGCGTAGCAAGGTTATTTTCGGAGGCACGCGGCAAATCGGGTGTTAGGGTTTTGAGCAAGTCGGTGCGCGTCACAATCCCAATGACTTCGCCCGCGTCCACAACGGGGATTTGCCCCCAGCCGCTATTCGTCATCCGTTTTTGAAGAGAGGGAAGCGAATCTGTCGGGGAGATAGTAACTTCACCGGCATCCATTAGACTAGCGGCTTTGAGATTTAAATTATGCGAGATGGCTCGGTCTACAGTACGTCGATTGAGCAAGCCAACCACTTTCCCCTTTTCTACGATCGGATAACCCTCATAGCCGAATCGTTGCATCAATTTGGCAGCTTCTGCTACGGGAGTCTCCGGTGAGAGAACTTGGGGACCGCGCGACATAATCTCAGCAACGGTAATGGAGGGTTGGACATAGCTGGGGAGGAGGTGAAGGAGCGCATCGCGCGTGGTTTTAAGCTTGCTCTCGCTTAATTGGCTTTTCTCTGTAGACAAACTTTCTTCCTGCGCGGCAAAATTCATCTCTTTTTTAATCAACGCCGCCGCGGCGCGGGGATGCCCGCCACCGCCAAATTCAGCCGCGATTTCGCCAACATGGATTCTATCTGTCGAGGCGCGGGCTACGAGACGAATCCCTTCTTTGGTATCAACCAAGATGAAGAGGGCATCCGGGTCGAGGAGGTCGCGGAGTTTGTG
>JAOZOM010000036.1 GCA_029933275.1 Anaerolineales bacterium
CGCAAATGGAGAGAAATACTATATAGGAAATGCCAATATCGCCCCAATGGTTTCTACTTTTGGGAAAATAGCAGATACAGGGGAATATGTTTTCTTCACAGCCGATTTTCGTCACAAAAATTATGAGTTGGTCAAGAACGTGACCAACAGCCAAAACTATGTCGGGCAATATATCTTGGACGATTACCCCATCACGGAGGAGGAGATTCTTTCTCGCGGGCAAGAGGCTTGGGATTCTGCCCTCAACACCGTCAACGTGGGCAAATATAATTTGGGCTGGGCTTCAATTGGGATGTGTACCCACGCCCTTTATGAATCAATTAATCATGCCGCAAATCGCCGTTTGTATAAGATGTATGTGACTGATTTTCCCCATGTAAAGCAAATGTTCACCGATGCTTATGCTCGTTTGGTCGCAATGAAACTCTTTGCGCTACGAACAGCGGATTATATGCGAGCTGCCTCGCGTGATGATCGGCGTTATCTGCTCTATAATCCGATGGTTAAGATGAAAGTTACTACGCAGGGAGAAGAAGTCATTAATCTACTTTGGGATGTGATCGCGGCGAAGGGTTTTGAAGGGGATATGTTCTTTGAGATGGCAGCGCGTGATATCCGCGCGCTGCCCAAGCTCGAAGGGACGATTCACGTCAACATCGCTTTGATTGTTAAGTTTATGCCCAATTATTTCTTTGCGCCTGCTGAATATCCCAATCTACCCAAACAAGATGCTCCCGTAAACGATGATTTTCTCTTTGATCAGGGTCCAACTCGTGGGTTGGGAAAAATACGTTTCCACGATTACCAAATTGCTTTTGAGAATTATGATTTACCCAATGTAAATCTCTTTCAGGAGCAAGTTTCTGTTTTTAAAGAATTTCTGGCAATGGCAACCCCAGACGAATCTCAGCAAAAAGATACTGATTTTCTGATGGCAATGGGAGAATTATTTGCGCTCGTTGTTTATGGGCAATTAATCCTTGAGAATGCGAAAATCTACGAGATGGATGAAGCTCTGGTCGATCAGATTTTTGATTTTATGGTGCGCGATTTCTCCAAGTTCGCTTTGCAGCTTTATGGCAAACCGAGCAGCACGGCAGAGCAAATGGCATTTTGTCAGCGTATGATTCGTAAGGCAATTGTTGACGAGGCGCGTTATCAGAAAGTATGGAAAGAACACGTTTACGCGCTCAAAGATATTTACGAAATGAATCCGTAGGGAGATTAAATAAATTGTTTCTTAGACGCACAAAACCCCGCTAAATTTTAGCGGGGTTTTGCGTTTGTGTTGCGTGGGGGGGCTTTAAGTATGAGTAGCCAATCGTTCTTCAATATCCGCCTTTTTTATTGTCATGGAGGATGTCTGGTCTTCTTTTTCTTCTTCTCCGAAGGCGATAACGGTGATATGTTGGTTTAGGAAGTTGGGCGGAGCATCATCTTTGCTGGGGGTGACCTGTCCTAACGTATAGCCGCCGATAATCGGCACGTCTTTGCCAAAAATATCTTGGACAGCGGCAACTTCTGCGCCCGATTGGGCTTTGAGGAGCATTTGCCAAGCAATATCAGCTAAAATTAAAATGAGCTTTGGCTTCGCATCGCCCAACGCAAGGCGCGCTTTTTGTGCGGCTCGTTGGGCGGCTTCTAGGCAGGTGGCGGGGCTACCTGTGAGTAGATAAGCATCCATTCCGTCTCGGATGGGGGCATTCATGCGGAAACTGCCATCCGCTTCTACGCGTAGGGGGGAGCGGACGAGTAACTCTTGTCCAACTTCGATTCCAAGCGGGTAGAGACGGACGAGATAGTTAAGGGGAGGGAAGCCCCAATCACGCGCGGGGTAGCCGAAAAGTCGGGAATAGGCTTCGGATGCGGGACGACCATCAAGGGTGCGAATCCAAAATCCGCGTGAGCGGGTGATGCGAAATTGACTGCCGACCGGTCGCCAGCCATGATCTGAGCCGACTCCCATTTTTAGGTTGCCTTCGATTAACGCGGCGGCGAGACTCCCGGATCCTGCTTGGATTCCGGCGATTTGAGATGTTGCCCCCGTGTGCGGATTGCCGCTAGATAGCCCTCCCACCAGCGAAAAGGAAGATTCAGTTAGAGCTTGGCACATCTGCTCGGCATCGCCGTTGTATCCATCGGCAAAGAAGATGATTTTTTTATCTTCTGCTTTGGTAACGGAAGCAAGCTCACGCAAGAGCGCAGCGGTTTCTCGTCCACTTTGAGCGTATCCGGATAACCAGTGTTCGCTTACTTTGATATCCGGGCTGCTTAATAAGGCGACTGCGACTGCGTTTTTTGTTTGTCCTTCGTTGGTGAGGGCTGAGGCGGAGGAGAATCCGATTGTGGGGGTGTTTCCTAGCAGGCTGGAAACGCTATTGGCAACTCTTTTGGCATCGTAGTAGCGCGAGGCAACGACTATGGCGAGAGAGGGGGTACTAACGCCGAGTTTTTTGAGAGCTTGATGCGTGGCTTGTAAACCGGCTTCTCGCCCATCGAACGCTTGAGCCTGTCCTATTGATGTCGTTAGGGTCATGGGGTTTGCCTATTTTTCTGCTATCGGTATAGTAAAGTGGAAGGTGGTGCCTTCGCGGAATTTGCTCTCAAACCAAGTGCGCCCGCCTTGCATTTCGATGAGACTCTTGGTGATGTTGAGACCTAGCCCTGTGCCGGGTGCTTCGCGTGCTTTTTGGTCTTCGGAGCGGAAGAATTTGGTGAAGACTTTCTTTTGGTCTTCTTCGGTCATGCCGATACCGTTGTCTTTGACCCAAATATGGATAACTTTTGGTGCGCCTTCGGGGTCCCATTGGTTGTCGGTTTCTTCAGCTCCAATAATGATGGTGCCTTCTTCTTGGGTGTATTTATAGGAGTTGCTGACGAAGTTGACTAAAACTTGTTCTACGCGTGTGCGATCTGCCCAGATTTTTGAGAGGTCTTCTGGTATTTCGAGAACGATGCTTTGTTTTTTCTCGGCGATTTGTTTGTCGGTGGAGCGAACTGCGTTGTTGATGATTTCGGCAATGTCAACGGCGTTGAAATCCATGCGGAGGCGACCGACTTCGATCTTTGAGTTATCGTTTAGGTCGGAGACGAGGGTGGACATACGGATGACATTGGAACGGATGGTTTGGAGGAAGTTTGCCTGATTTTCATTGACCTCTCCGACTGCACCTGCGGCGAGTAGTTCGGTGTAGCCTTTGATGGAGGTCATCGGGTTTTTGAGTTCGTGGGCAACGAAGGAGACAAAATCGCTTTTGGCGACGTTCGCGGCTTCGACTTCTGCGTAAAGTTGGGCGTTGGCGATGGAAATGGCGGCGTGGTCGCTAAGACGGCTAAGGAAATCGAGGTCGGCTTCGGTTTTCTCGGCACTTTCGAGGAGGATAAGACCGACTACGTTTGCTTCTCGGCGAAGAGGAACAACAATTTGTGTTCTTGTCCCGAGCAATAAGCTGCCTTGTTCTAAGGGGTTGAGCTGTCGGGTTTGGGGTTGTCCGCTTTCGGCGGCTTCAATCATTGCGGGGAGGTCGAGGGGCAGGGCTTTGTCTTCGTATATCTCAAGCTGGTTGCCGTAGCCTTCGTGTGCCATGATGTGGATACCTTCATCTTCGATTAGGTTGCCAATGAGACCAGCCTCTGCTTTGGAGCGGCGCATTGCCCATTCGAGGGTGGTACGCATGGCTCGGTCGGTTTCTAGGCTGGCGTTGAGTTCTCGATCAATGCGTTGCATGATGGATAGTTCTTCAACGCGAGCGTTAAGTTCTTGGTCTGTGAGTGTGTAGAGGCGGGCGTTCTCAATCGCGACTGCGGCTTGTCCGGCAAATGCGGTTAGGAGGTTTTTATCTGCGTCTACAAAGGGGAGTTTGTCTTTTTTGTTGATGATTTCAACAACGCCGATGACGTGTCCTTTGATTTGAAGCGGGACAGCAAGTAGAGATTGGGTGTTGAAGCCAGTTTCATCATCCGTACTTTTTGACCAATCTTTTGAATCTCCGGTGTTATTTTCGACAACAGGTGCACGCGTTTCAACGGCTTCGCCGACTATGCCTTGTCCCGCTGGAATGCGTTTTCCTATCAAGTCAGAGGCTGCTGGGCCAACGGTGACGGTGAAAATGAGTTCTTCGGTATCTTCATCTACCATAAAGAGGCTGCCAGCTTCGCAATCAAGAATTTGGACTGCGCTTTCAAGAATGTTTTGAAGAAGTGGCTCGTGTTCAAGGGTTGATGTGAGTTGTTGGGTAATTTGGTTTAGGGTAGTGAGTTGTTTGGCGCGCCGCTCGGTTTCTTGGAGTAAGCGAGCTTTGACAATCGCTCCCGCCGTTTGGTCGGCGATGGCTCGGAGCAGATTGAGTTGTTTTTGTGTAAAGGTGGTATTGGGGTCGCGGCTGCTAATGCTGAGTGTCCCGATGGTTTCTGAACCGGCATTGAGCGGAACACCAGCCCACGCATAGATTTTTTGCAACGAGGGGACGACATTAAGCCGCTGACACTCTTGGCTATAATCTTGGGAAAGAATGGAGCGACTGCTGCGCGCCACCCATTGACCGATGCCTTGGTTGTAGGGCAGGGGAAGATTTTCTTTTTCTTCAAGACGTTGTTTGTTTTCAATACAAAATGCAAAGTAGAAATAGTCGCCTGTCGGGTTGTGCAAGGTGATGTGGAAATCAGTAGCGGGGATAATTTGGGTGGTTTGGGCAAAGATTAGTTCCAACACATCGTTGAAGGAGAGGGTGATGCTCACACCTTGTGAAATCAAGGTGAGCGCATTCATCTCTTCAACTTGTTTTTCCATGTGGACAACCGCTTGAGCGCGTTCGATCGCGATCCCTGCTTGGTTGCTCAGATTTTCAAGAAAGTTAAGTTCTTGGCTAGAGTAAGGGTCGCCTGAGGAGCGCAATCCTAGCGCGATCCAGCCCATGAGTTTGTCTATACTCTTGAAAGGAATAAAGAGATGGGCGTTAAGCAGAGCCAAACGGGTAGTTTCCGTTTCTAGTGCTTTAGGTGGCGTGTCCGGGTCGATATAAGTAGGTCGGTTCTCGTTAGAGAGAGTTTTTGCTAGTGGGTTATTTTCTGTAAAACGAATATCGCTGGTTGCTTTGCCTTCGTAGGGCATGGCGATATATTGATTGCTGGAGGGGTCGTGGATGTAAATATGCAAAATGCTGGGCATCAAACTGCCGCTAATTGTATCTTGTAGGGCAGAGATAATTTCGGCGAGTTTTTTTGCGTTGGTGATCCGCTGACCAAAATCTTGGATTTGTTGATGGAAGGCTTGTTTCCCGCGAAACAGAATCGCATCAATAGTGTTTTGGAGGCGTTGTTGGAGGGGATGTGTGACAATCGCAATAAACGCAACAAATGCACCAATTGCCCAAGGATTATTGGCGGGAATCTGTGTTCCTGAGATTAATCCAATCCCCCATAAAATAAGACCATAGCCGATGCTCGCCGCGGCGGTTAGGGTGAAAACCAATATGCTGCGACTGAAAATATAGTCCATTTTGAAGAGACGATAACGTAAGATCGCGTAGCCTGTGACTAGAGGGAATCCAATTGTCGTTCCGAAGAGGTAGGGCGAGAAATTCATCGAGATGAAGAAGGAGATGAATAGCCATATCCCGACTGGAGCGAAAGAGAATAGGATGCCCCACCAAGTCATTTTTATTTGTTGTTTGGCTACAGGCGATTCGTCAGTGTAGCTGCGGAAGAGGAGTATTCCGAGAAAGAAGAGGATAGATAACCCTGTAAATCCGTAAATGAATTGCCAGTTTCGGATGTAGTTAGTCGGTGCTTGGATGTTATAGGTGCTTGGGAGGGCAAGCAAGATCAATACAAGGGCGATCCCGTATCCAATCCAGCGGATAAAGGGGTGCTTTTTTGTGTAGTTGAATTCTCGAGGAAAGTTTAACGATAAGTCAAATAAGGCTGCCCCTGCTATTGCGACAGAGGAAAACCATAAAATCGTGAGGTAATGCGTGGTATATAGGTCAAATAAAGCGGCGGCACTGAGAGAAAAGGAGGTTGAGAAGATGATAAAGGCGCGCCCTGAGTTATCTGAAAGGCGCAGTTTTGACATCCATAAGCCGAGACCTAAATAGATCAGCCCGATTCCGTAGGGAAAGTAGAAATATCTAATTTTGTCGTTTGTGGAAAAAGATGTTAATTGGACGCTTAGGTCATCTTTCCCCCCTTCTTTTTGTAGGTAGGTGATTTGAATTTCATCGCCGACTTTGTATTTGGAGAGAATCTCTTGCTCTTCCCTCGTGTTTTTAACACTTTGCCCCTCAATTGCAATGAGTTGATCTCCAAGTTCTACTTCTGTTCCAAAAAGCTCCCATCGATTATCTGCCGCGATTTCTTGTTTTGGTCCAACTCCGTTGAAAATCATGGAGTGTTCAAAAAAGGCACCGATGAAGGGCGTTTTCCACCACTGAAAAGCAAAGATAGGGAGAAGGACAAAGACGATGACCGCAATTGCTTGGTAAATCAGCACAGTGGTCTCTATGGCTTTATTGATGTTTTTTTTCTTATTAACGGATTGAGAGATACTCATAATTTGCCTTATTGCTTCATGGACTATCCTATCCTGAATTTTACACCAGATTTTCTTGGCGATGATGGTTATTCCATAACAAAATCGGTCTCCTTGCTGGCAGACCGATTTTGTAGATTCGATTATTGGGATGAGTGAGCGTAGTTAGACATCGAGGTTGCGGACATCTTGTGCGTGAGTTTGGATGAAGCGTCTTCGCGGGGGGACGGCTGCTCCCATTAACATATCAAAGGTGCGGTCTGCTTCCGTCGCGTCTTCGATGGTGACGAGAAGCAGGGTGCGGTTTTCTGGATCCATAGTTGTTTCCCAGAGTTGCGTTGGGTTCATTTCACCCAGACCTTTATAGCGTTGCAAACCGATTTTATCGCCTTTATCTATGCTCTTGATGAACTGCTCTTTTTCTTCTTCGGTGTAAACATAGCGCGATTTGCGTTTATGCGTAATCAAATAAAGTGGCGGTTGGGCAATATAAAGATGTCCATCATCAATCAGAGGTTGCATATAGCGGAAGAAGAAGGTCAGTAACAAAGTACGGATATGGCTACCGTCTACATCGGCATCGGTCATAATAATCACGCGTCCGTAGCGTAGACCGCTCACATCGAAGTTCTCGCCAACGCCAGTGCCGAGAGCTGATATCATCGCTTTAACTTCGTTATTGCCCAAGATTTTATCGAGGCGGGCGCGTTCGGTATTTAAAATTTTGCCGCGTAGGGGCAAAATCGCCTGAAAATGACGATCACGTCCCTGTTTGGCTGAGCCTCCCGCCGAATCGCCCTCGACTATGTAGAGTTCGGTTTTGCTCGAATCTCTCTCTGAGCAATCGGCTAATTTGCCGGGGAGTGTCAAGCTCTCTAAAGCCGACTTGCGGATAATTAAATCGCGCGCTTTTCGTGCCGCACTTCTCGCCCGTGCAGAAGTGAGACATTTACGCACAATTGCTTTTGCTGCGGCAGGATTTTCCTCAAGAAAAGTGCTAAATGCCTCGCCAACAATCTGCTGTGCATAAGTTTGCACTTCAGGATTCATCAATTTGACTTTTGTCTGGCTTTCAAATTGCGGTTCAGGGTGCTTGATAGAAACAATTGCAGTCAAACCCTCGCGGGTATCATCGCCTGAAAAATTGGCATCGTTGTTCTTTAAAATATTATTTTTACGTGCATAATCGTTAATAACACGCGTCAAAGCTGAGCGTAAACCGGTTAGATGTGTGCCGCCGTCAATCGTGTTAATCGTATTTGCAAAAGCATAAACCGATTCGGTAAACGCATCTGTATATTGGATTGCTGCTTCCACGCTGATATTTTCAATCGTTTTTTCTATATAAACAATTTTATGTAGCCCGTGTCGATTGCGGTTCATATAGCGAACGAAAGAAGAAATCCCGCCTTCAAAATAAAAAGTTAATTCTTTATTTACGCGCTCATCAATAAAGCGGATTTTGACGCCGCGGGTGACGAAAGCCATCTCACGAAAACGGTGGACAAGAGTCTCAAACTTGAAGCTGAATTCCCCGACAAAAAGGCTCGTATCGTACCTGAAAGTTACGCTTGTTCCCGTGTCATCAACATTTGTTTTGCCCGTGACTTTGACTTTTCCTTGGGGATAACCGCGTTCATAGCGTTGCAGGTGAATTTTGCCGTTTCGCCGTACTTCAACTTCGCACCACTCTGAAAGCGCGTTTACCGCGCTCACGCCGACGCCATGCAAACCGCCCGAAACTTTATATCCGCTTCCACCGAATTTACCGCCCGCGTGGAGCTTGGTCATGACCACTTCCAACGCGGAGATTTTCATCTGCGGGTGAATATCAACAGGGATACCACGTCCATTATCGCGGACGGTGACGCTCTCGTCTTGATGAATAGTGATCGTGACCTCATCACAAGAGCCAGCTAACGCCTCATCAATCGCATTATCAACGACCTCGTAAACGAGATGGTGCAGGGCTTTAATATCCGTCCCGCCGACATACATACCGGGGCGACGACGAACAGCTTCTAAACCTTCTAATACTTGAATATCCTTTGCTTTATACGATGCGTTTTCTTGAGCCACAAAAAACCTCCGAGGGCTTAAACCTGTGCTGATGTTGTCTTAGATTCGAGTTTCTCCAAAAGAACTTCGAGCCAGACATTCATATCTCGATAATAAATAAAACTAGCTGCCAATAATGCGGTGGTGATGAAGGCATGTCCGAGAATGCCGACAAGCATCATCCACGAAGAACTAGATGGCGTTAGCCAAAGAAAATTAAATCCCTGACTGAGAATAATAACGCTGATAACGAAAAAACTGCTCGTGGGTAGCGTAAAACGGGATAGGTGGAAACTGCTCAATAGAGAGCGGAAAAGATTCTCTTTCTTTGCAAAAATTCCGTGTGCCGAGAAAAATATGGGGACGATAATCCACATAGCAAAGAGAGCAAGAAAAATCAGAGCCACCTGCGCCAAGCTGGCATTAATCTGTGCAAAAATTGAAAAGAGGAGCAAAAGTGGTGTTCCGAAAGCGAAGAGAGCAATTAGCCAAATTATCGCCAATAAAGTTGCTTGGATAACAGCTTTTCCCGCCCACACGAGATTTTGCTCTTTATCCTGCAAAGATGCTTTTGCAACCCATGCAAAATAGAGACTTCCTAAAATCCAGCCGAGAAAAGTTAATCCGCTGACCCATAGAAAAAAGGCAAAAGCGGATTCAACTTGATATACGGTGGGGTTGCCCAAAGGCGTTCCCGAAGAGACTGTTTGTCCCATTAAACTACTTACGCCAATGGGAAAGGTGCGTAAAATGCTGAGTAGGTTGATATTCAGGGAAAGCAGTTCGCTGAGAGATTCTTGAACGCGCTGAATCTCAGCCACAGGGACAAGCCCCTCGTTGGCAAGTGTGTCAAATTGCTTAATAACCGTGCTGAGCAATTTGTTCACTTCCAGATGGGGACCAAGCCATAAAAAGAGATCCAGAAGAATAGGAAAGAGAATAATCCAAATCTGGTTTGCGGTGATATCGAAACCTGATTTTATGGAAGAAAGTATACCGGGGGGAGGGGTGATTTCCTCATCATTTAAGAATTTCATAACGCGCCAATTCTACCATATTGGCTTGCTCTTGGCATCTTTTCGGGAGACAGGTACAATGGGGCTATACTCGTCTACAGTTTCTCGGAATCGCAATGAAAACAAACCATTATTCGCCAGATTCAAATCGTCTTAGTGTTTTAACCGCAACAGTCTTATTGGCTTTTGCTTTGGCGCGTTTGTTGGCAACTTCCGCATATTTTCTTAGTTTTCAGGTTTTCGGGCGGATCATCCGCTTTGAGTTTGACTTGCGTGTAGTAATTGTTCTTTTGGCTTCGGGCTTAACCGCGACTGGCATGGATTGGCTATTGCGTAGTCATCCGATGATGAAAGGAAAGCGCACGGTAGAGCATTGGTTTGTCCCGATGTTGACCGCGTTGGTTTTGGGTGTACCGCTTTATTTGCTCCCCTCGGGGACTTTATGGTGGTGGGTAGGTTTTAGTGCGGGCGGGATTCTTTTGGTTCTCGTCTTTTGGGCGGAATATGTGGTAGTTAGCTCTGGTGATACGAGCTATCCTACCGCGATGGTTGTTCTCACCGTGACCTCTTTTGCGCTTTATTTGATTTTGGCTCTTGCCTTGCGTTATGCAAATACCCGTCTTGTTTTTCTCGCACCGGCGTTTTTCGGGGCAACTTTTTTCGTTAGCTTGCGGACTTTGCATTTGCGCCTCGGCAAACAATGGGATGTAGCGTGGTCTGCCGGAATAGCGTTGATTGGGATTCAATTAGCTGCGGGTTTACATTATCTGCCGATTTCCCCGATCCGCTATGGGGTTTTTCTCTTGGCTCCTCTTTACGCGTTAACGAGTTTGGCAGCCAGTTTGTTGGAGGGGATGCCCCTTCGCATCGCGGCGGTTGAGCCGGTGACAATGCTGATTTTGATTTGGGGTGCGGGAATTTGGCTTGGGTAGCAGAAAATTATCCATAACGAGAGCAGGCTCAGGTCGCGTGCGTGATCCGTCTCCCATCCCCAAAAAGTAACGGCATAGCGGGATTGGTGTTACCACAGGAAAATTGATTTCGGAGGTAAAAATGCAAATTTTTCAAGCTATCCTGATGTTATTTCTCGGGTATTTGATTGGTTCAATCCCGATTGGGTTATTGATTGTTAAAATTCAGACGGGGAAAGATGTGCGACAGGTGGCGAGTGGGCGTACGGGGGGGACGAATGTGATGCGCGCGGCTGGGTTTTGGTCTGGACTCGCGACAGGGATTTTGGATATTTTGAAGGCTGCTTGTACCGTTTGGATTTCCCGTGCTTTTGGGTTTGGGATTTGGATGCAGGTTCTTGCGCCAATTGCTGCAATTTTAGGACATAATTATTCGATATTTTTGGCAGAGCGAAAGGATGGAAAAATTCATTTACGTGGGGGAGCTGGCGGAGCAGCAAGTGTTGGTGGTGCAATGGGTTTATGGGCTCCCTCTATTCTCATCATCTTCCCGATTGGCTTTTTGATTTTCTTTGCGGTTGGGTATGCCTCGGTGACAACGATGAGTGTAGCTTTGATTGCTATTGTGATTTTTGCCATTCGTGCGTGGATGGGTTTGTCTCCGTGGCAATATATCCTTTATGGCGTTTTGGCAGAAATTTTACTAATTTGGGCTTTGCGCCCAAATATCAAACGTCTTTTGGCGGGTGAAGAGAGATTGCATGGTTGGCGCACGAAAAAGAAAGGTTGGGGAGTAGAGGCAGATGATGAGTAGGAATGGTGGTTAGAGAAAAACTTAAAAACCCTCGAAATTTTTCGAGGGTTTTTGTTTTTTGTGCTATTTCATGTACTGATGTTACGCAAAAAAACACGGGTGATGGTTTTTCAGTCCCGTAGGGACTTTAGCTTTGAGCATTACTTTTCTTGTCGATGGCGAAGTGGTTGATTGCGTAAAACATGAGGCATAAATTCTACTCTTCAGCTTTCGCTTTTTCTAAAGCCAATTTATACATATGATGCAAATTTTGCTCGTGTAATGCTCCTGCCAATCCGCCGAGAATGATGCGGCTTTTCCCGCATTTTTCTACATCTTGTTTGGCTAGATATTCCATTGGGGCTTTACGGCGCAAGGCGGTTTTGGCGATTTTCTCAATGACGTTCAGATAGGTAAGATTATCCTCAATCGTAGGAGCTACCTCGCCGCGCAAAATAATTTCACCATGCCCCTGAACGATATTTTCCAAAGTCATTCCGCGGATTTCTTCATAGAAAGCACGCATTTCTTCGATATTGCCATCGGGGAGATAGGGAATCGGCATCAAAACATCGCCTGCAAAAAGAACGCGGTCTTCAACCACTAAGATAGCAATCCCGTCTTCGCTATGACCGGAAGCGGGCATAATTTGCAAATGTTTTTTCCCGATCTCTAAAGTCATCTTTCCGCTATCGAGAGTCATATCGGGTAAAGCGATCTCAACTTGCTTCAAGGCTGCGTTTTGCTTTTTTGCTTCCCGCAAGGCGGGGATCCCGCGCTCAATCAGCAACTCGCGGCATCGGGAATGGGCAATGATTGTGGCGTCCGGGAAAAAACAGTTTCCCCATGAATGATCGGCGTGATAGTGCGTATTGATAATATAGCGAATTTTTGTCTGGAGATGTCGCTCAGCAAAATCCCGTATCGCCATTGTCTCTTCAGGGAGAGCCAGCGTATCAATTAGAACAGACCATTTAGGACCAACAACAACGCCAGCCGTAACCTGTGCATAGACATTACTTTGGAACCAATAAACATTATCAGAAACACGTTCTCGATGCATTAAATAACCTCA
>JAOZOM010000223.1 GCA_029933275.1 Anaerolineales bacterium
CACACGGTGGCGAAATTTCGGTTGAGAGTAAGTTAGGGGAGGGGACGAGGTTTGAGATTGTGATAAAAGAATGACGGGTGTTTTTATTAGAGCTACCCTGCCCACATCATTATAAAGTTCCTGAAAACTCAGTAAAAGTTATTCTGTTCAAAACACCTTGTATCGCTACAAAAGAATTTTTCTGACATACGCATAAAAAAAAGTGAGCAAGAAATTGTCTTAAATATGATCTCATCTCAAACCACACAGCTTTGGACATTAGCAGAAGGTGCAAATGAATACAAAAGGATGCACAATTTGTTCAGCGGAAAGTTGAAATCGGTCCTAAATGACAAGAAAATCTCATCTGCCTTGGGAGAGAAAATAGCACTTTCTCTTGGCGGTGAAGAATTTGTTTTTGCCTTGCATAATCCACCCTATGCAACAAAGCTAGATAATATAGGGCGAGTGCGCGATTTGGGGAGAAATATATCAATGGCAATAAAGAGCATTATATTCTTCAAACAGAATTATTACACATGAGCCATAATCTTTAGCTAGAGATGGTCGCATCCGTTTCTTCGGCAGGGGTGGATTCGGGTGCGGGACCTAGCTCAAGGTCTACGCTTTCTTCCATGCGGATTTGCCCGCGTAAGAAAGAGCCTTCTTCGGTGACGAAGGCAGTTGTGACCACATCTCCCCAAACGCGACCGGTGGCGCGTATCTCTAGCTTTTGGGTGGTGATATTGCCGCGCACCGCCCCCGCGACGATGACCATATTGGCGCGGATATTTTCACAGGTGACTCGTCCTGTCTCGCCAATTACGAGTGTTCCGCGTAGGGTAATTTTCCCCTCAAATGCTCCTTCGATGCGAATTCCGCCGCTACCATCGAGGTCGCCGTGCCAAATGACACCGGAGCCAAGCACGGAGGTAATCCGCTCTACGGCGGGGATTGGGGCAGTTGTTTCCGAGGTGGATGGCGTTCGTTTAAACATAGAGTTATCTCTTTTTAATTTATTTTTTCAGAATAAGGATTTTTGATGTGACTTGTTGGGAGAAAATTCTCTCGTACGTATTATGTATTTCGTGAAAATACATATACATAAAAATAGGACGCATCTCTGCGCCCTATTTTATCATCTTCGGGATTTAAATTTTCTTTTATTCAATCCCCATGCCCGGCACGCCCATAATGTTATACCCTGAATCAACATAGAAGACCTCGCCCGTTGTACGAGCCGATAAATCCGAGCTAAGGAAAATCGCCGCGTTCCCGACATCTTCGGTGGTGATGTTTTCATGGAGCGGAGCCATTTCTTCAAAGGCTTTATACATCGTTTTGAATCCGCCCACGCCCGCCGCTGCTAAGGTGCGGATTGGTCCCGCCGAGATGGCATTGACGCGTACATTTTGCTTCCCAAAATCATAGGCGAGATAGCGCGTCGATGCCTCGAGGGCGGCTTTTGCAATGCCCATCACATTGTAATTTGGCGTGACTTTGACCGATCCGGCGTAAGTCATCGTCAAAATCGCACCGCCGGGATTCATTAGCGGTTGAAAAGCACGCGCCAACGCAACAAAAGAGTAGACGCTGATATCCATCGCCAGATGAAAGCCCTCGCGGCTCGTATTATAAAAAGGTCCTCGTAATTCATCACGATTAGCAAATCCAATCGAGTGGACAAGAATATCAATTTTCCCAAAACGCTTTTTCGCTTTGGCAACTACGCTCTCAATATCCTCATCTTTGCTCACATCACATTCTTCGACAAAATCACAGCCAATGGATTCTGCCAAAGGTTCTACGCGCCGTTTCAGGATTTCTCCAGCGTAGCTAATTCCGATGGTCGCGCCTTCGCGCTTAAAGGCTTGCGCCACGCCCCACGCGATAGAGTTTTTATTTGCTAATCCAAAAATAAGTGCGGTTTTTCCTTCTAATAAACCCATCTTCTCTCCTCATAAAAAATAAAATGACATTCTTGGGGCTATAACCCCACCCGCCTTCAACTAGTCACGCCGAGACGTAGATTAAACCGCGCATCTTTCTCCAGCGTCATCTTTAATCCCTCCTCTAGGGAGATCGAAGGTTTATAGCTCAATTTTTTCTTTGCCAAAGTCAAATCGGCACACATCCGAGAAACACCGCCGGAAACGCGCGGATTGTAAATCACCTCAGCTTTGCCGGGGATAATTTCCGTCACCGCATTCACCAATTCGCGGACGCTGGTCTCCCTCCCTGAGCCGACATTGATGACCAAACCGTCCAAGCCTGGGGCAGTAGTTGCCGCGGTCAGAGCGGAGATGACATCATCCACATAAACATAATCGCGGGTTTGTTTGCCATCATTATGGACGACCAATGTTCCGTTTTTTAAGGTTTGGGTGATGAAATGCGGCACAACGGGCGGATGCGAGACCGGAATCCCTTGCCCAGGACCGTAAGCGTTGAAAATTCGCAAGCTGACGGTTTCGATTCCCCACAATGCGCCGATGGTGCGGATATAATGCTCAGCGGCTAATTTGGACACGGCGTAAGGCGAACGTGGATTCGGCTGGATTGCTTCTGTAATCTTTTGGGCGGCTTCTTCGCCTTTCTTCAGAGCGTGGGGAACATCCCCGTAAACCGCGCCCGAAGACGCCATAATCACGCGCCGCACGCCAACATCGCGCATTGCTTCCATTAAACTGACTGTCCCGCCGACATTCACCGCGTTATACTCGCGCGGATAGAGGACTGATTCCGGCACAGAGACGCGTGCCGCTAGATGATAGACCACATCCACATCTTGGAGCAGAGTCCAAAGTTTGGGGCGGTCGTTCACATCTCCTCGTGTGAAATGCACGTCGGGAGAGAGCGCGTCTTTATCGCCCGTAGAAAGGTCATCCAGCCCGCGGACTTGGTGTCCCTGTTTAGAAAGATGATTGGCAAGAGCCGAGCCGAGAAAGCCAGCCGCGCCAGTGATTAAGAAATTCATGTTTTTTAAGTTTGCAAGTGAAAAGTGGCAAGTCCGCTTGAGCGGGCTTTGTAAATTTAGCACGAGACGTTTACGTCCGTGCGAAGCTATTTAAACGGTATCAAGCCAAAAACGCGTGCGAAAAGGCAGTTCATCCAGCACAAATTATACCCCGCAGTGGTAGAATCACGCTGATTTCAAATTCCTAATTTACTAATCCCTGAAACCGGAGGTTTCTTCATGAAAGAAGCAGTCATAATTGATGCCGTCCGCACGCCGATTGGCAATTTTCGCGGATCGCTTGCTCCCATCCGTCCCGATGAT
>JAOZOM010000224.1 GCA_029933275.1 Anaerolineales bacterium
GCGGTGATATTGTAGATTTGCTGGGTGAGTTTTTCACGCGGGGTGGAGGCAAGTTGGACGAGGGAGGTGACGGCATCGGGCATCGCCATAAATGAGATGGCGGCATCTTCACGGACGAAGGATTCGTAGGCTTTACCTTGTGCGGCGGCATGGAGCATTTCAGGACCGTAATCGCTAGTTCCGCCGCTGGGAACGGTGAAGGCGGAAATTAGTCCGGGGAAGCGGACACAGCGAAAATCAAGCATGGTTGGCTCATCTTCGGCGAGTTGCTTGTAGTGATTGCTATAGTAAATGCCGAGTGTTTCGCCGTAAAGTTTGTTGCAGCCGTACATGGTGATGGGGTTATTCCATTCCCATTCTTTGGGGCGGGGATTGGCGGCTTTGTTCTTCAGACTATCCATACCAAAGGCGGCAACGGAGCTGGGGAAGATGAAGATGACAGGTTCGCGCTTCCATTCAGATTGCTCGGCGGCAAGCTGGAGCAGACGCATTGTCCCGCCGACGTTGACATTATGGGCGAGCATAGGTGCGTACTCCGCGCTCGTCGAGAGTAGCGCGGCAAGATGATAGATGTGGGTAATATCATATTCGCTGACGAGGCGATCAAAGAGAGATTGATCGAGGATGTCGCCGACAATATGGTGAACTTTCGCATCCAGCTCTGGGGGCAGGGGCTTAATATCCATGCTGATAACATGGGTATTATTCTGCTCGGCGATTCGCTCCACGAGGGCTTGACCAACTTCGCCTGCTGCTCCGGTGATGAGGGTAGCTTTTTGACGCATTTTTTTCTCCTGTTTTTGGGGTAAAAGATTGAATGTTAAAAGTTGAATATTAAAGGCGTTGAACTAATTGGATTATAGTATCTTTTATCATAAAAAAGCCCCCGTTCCTTTTAAATTAAAGGAGCGAGGGCTTTTGCTTAGGTCTAAAGTCTTAAGTCTGAGAGATTAAGTCTGAAGTCTAAAGTCTCATTAGTCATCCATGTGAGCAATCATTGCATCGCCGAACTCAGAGCATTTAAGCAGAGTTGCGCCATCCATCAAACGATCGAAATCGTAAGTGACGGTTTTGGCTTTGATTGCACCGCTCATTCCTTTGAGAATGAGGTCAGCAACTTTGTCCCAACCCATATAGCGGAACATCATCTCGCCAGAGAGAATGACGGAGCCAGGATTGACTTTGTCGAGGTCAGCATATTTCGGAGCGGTACCATGTGTGGCTTCAAAAATTGCGCCACCAGTATCGTAGTTGATATTTGCACCGGGGGCGATGCCCATCCCGCCGATTTGTGCAGCGAGTGCGTCTGAAAGGAAATCGCCGTTCAGGTTCATAGTTGCTAAAACGTCAAATTCACGCGCGCGGGTAATCGTTTGCTGGAAGACGATATCTGCAATCGTATCTTTGATGAGGATTTTTTCTTTCCATTTTCCGTCTCCGTGAGTTTCCCAAAGAGCCAAAGCGGCTTCTACTTCTGCAATAATTTCGGCTTGTTTTTCAGGGGCTAACATATCGAAGCCGGGATCAATCATTTTGGCATTTTCTTCAACAGTTAAATCAGCATTATGCTCTTTATTGCCTAAAATCCAAGTTTCGCGCTCAGTAACGGTCTCGTTGCGGAAATCTTCGCGGGCTACTTCATACCCCCAAATGCGGAATGCGCCTTCGGTGTATTTCATGATATTGCCTTTGTGCACCAAACTAACGGTGTGGCGTCCATTATCCAATGCCCATTGAATGGCAGCGTGAACGAGGCGTTTGGAACCTTCTTCAGAAACAGGTTTAATCCCGATTCCAGCGGTGTTGGGGAAGCGCATTCTCTTATAACGTTCGGGGAAGTTTTCTTTGAAAAGTTCCATGAATTTTTTGTTATCTTCGGTGCCATATTCAAATTCGATTCCGGCGTAGATATCTTCGGTATTTTCGCGGAAGATGACCATATCTACATACTCAGGATGTTTCACCGGTGAAGGAGTTCCTTCAAGATAGACAACGGGGCGTTGGCAAACATAAAGATCAAGCATTTTACGCAGAGCAACGTTCAAGGAGGTAATACCGCCACCGATTGGCGTGGTTAACGGTCCTTTAATCCCAACAAGATACTCGTTGAAAGCATCAATTGTTTCGCTGGGCAACCAATCGTTGAAAAGTTTAAAGGCTTTTTCGCCAGCATAAACTTCCATCCAATGAATCTTACGTTTGCCGCCATAAGCTTTTTCTACGGCTGCGTCAAACACGCGTACAGAAGCCTTCCAAATATCGCGTCCAGTGCCATCACCTTCGATAAAAGGCATAATCGGATTGTCAGGAACATTCAATTTTCCGTCTTGCATCGTGATTTTCCCGCCTTCGGCGGGAACTTTAATTGTTTTGTAACCCATTAGTTTCTCCTTATGGTTTGTTTAGTCTAAAAGCTAAAAAATTATAGCAGGGCGAGAAATTCACAGTCAGTGACGATTGTCATTATCCCAACCGTAAGTTGAGACTTTAAACCTTGACAAATTGTCCCAACTGCATAGAATCACCAGCAATGTCTAAGAAAACCCTTTTCTCGCGTTATAAATTACATCGCCCTCAGGGCGTGATTTCTCCTTTCTTTTATTTATCAAAGAGTCGCATTTAGCGGCTCTTTTTTTTATCTGGAGACAAAATGCTCAAACTACCCGGATTGATAGACCCCCACGTCCACGTGCGCGAACCCGGTCAGACCTATAAAGAAGATTGGGATACTGCGACTCAAGCCGCACTCGCGGGCGGATTCACCACGATTCTGGCGATGCCCAATACCGCCCCCCCGATTTTTGACGAAGACACCCTTGACCTTGTACTTGATTCCGCTAAACTAAAAGCACGCTGTGACTATGCCCAATATCTCGGTGCGGGACCCAACAACGTCAACTGGGATGCACATCCCGACCTCCCGCCGCGCGCCGCGGGGCTGAAAATGTACCTAGATTCTACTTTTGGAGAGCTACGTCTCGACAATTTCTCCCTCTGGATGCAACATTTCGCCAACTTCCCCAAAAATCTCCCCATCGTAGCTCACGCCGAAAAGCGGACGATGGCAGCCGCCATCCTCATGGCACAACTCTACGACCGCCCCCTTCATATCGCGCATGTTTCCTTAAAAGAAGAGATTTTGCTCATCAAAAAAGCCAAAGAACGCGGCATCAAAGTAACTTGTGAAGTCACCCCGCATCATTTGTTTATAAACAAAGACCTGACAGGTTTTCAAAACCTGTCAGGTCTAC
>JAOZOM010000225.1 GCA_029933275.1 Anaerolineales bacterium
TAAGGTGACTTTGTGCCGCGGGATAAATCGAGTAACACCGCGCCGGGAGAGTTGCTAGCAGCCCGAGCGACTTGGTACAGGGTGAAGAGCGTTTTTTTGCCAATCCCCCGCGGCGGGACACTGGCGATGCGCCCCAAGCTGACTTGGTCGCTGGGATTGTGAATCAGCCGCAAATATGCGATGATGTTTTTCACCTCTTTGCGTCCGTAAAATCGCTGCGCGCCGACTAGCTTGTAGGGAATTTGCGCGCCCAAAAAGGCTTCTTCGAGCAAACGGGATTGGGCATTTGTGCGGTACATAATTGCACAATCACTCGGCTGAACTGCGCCGCGATTTGTGATTTGCAAAATTGTATCTACGATGTAATTTGCTTCGGCATAATCATCGGCGGCTTCAAAATAGGAGAGCTTGTTTCCTGCGCCGCGCTCAGAAAAGAGTTGCTTGCGCTTGCGCTGGGCGTTTTGGTCAATTACGGCCATTGCCGCATCGAGGATATTCTGTTTCGAGCGATAATTCTGCTCAAGAAGAATGGTGACTGTGTCGGGGTTATCTTTTTCAAAACGATGGACGTTACGATAATCCGCACCGCGCCAACGATAGATAGATTGATCTGGGTCCCCAACAACAAAAATATTATGATGTACCGAAGCCAAATGCTTAATCAGCATATATTGTGCGATATTCGTATCTTGGAACTCATCCACAAGAATATGACGAAAGCGTTCAGCATATTTTTGACGAATGGCAGGTTCTTTTTCGAGGAGGCGCGCCGTAATCATCAAGAGATCGTCAAAGTCGAGGGCATTATTTTCAATGAGTAGCTCTTGATAACGGACATAAACACGCTTGACGACTTCGTCACGATAAGTTGTGGTGGGATATTGGTCTGGGGGTATTAACTCATTTTTAGCATTAGAAATTGAGCCATGCACCGAACGAGGACGGAAGCGTTTTTCATCTATATTCAATTCTCGCAACGCGGCTTTGACGATATTTTGCTGGTCAGCCGAATCGAAGATGACGAAATTTGAATCGTAAGGGAGGTAATCCACTTCACGGCGCAGAATCCGCGCACAAACGGAGTGGAAAGTTCCCAGCATTAACCCTTGTGCAAATTGTCCGCCAATGAGGTTTTCGACACGTTCTTTCATCTCGCGTGCGGCTTTATTTGTAAATGTTACCGCAAGGATTTCGTAGCCGCGTACGCCTTTTTCTTCAATTAAATAGGCGATACGTTGTGTCAGGACGCGCGTTTTGCCAGAACCAGGACCGGCGAGTACCAAGATAGGACCATCCGGTGCAGTGACGGCTTCTTTTTGTTGTGGGTTGAGGGAATCGAGGAGAGGCATGGTTGTCAAATGATAGGGGCGCAGCATTGCTACGACCCTACGGGATGATTATTTCAATTCAGATGTACAGTGAGGGCAACGAGTTGCTTTGATGGGGATTTCGGTAAAGCAAAACGAACATTTTTTCGTGGTCGGCTCTTTGGGAGCGGGAGTCGGTTCTTCTTTCTTCGCTTTTTCTGCATTCTTGAGAATTAAGAAAATTACAAGGGCAATGATGAGGAAATCAATAATCGCTTGGATGAACGCACCGTAAGCCACGACTGCATCACCGACCGAAAAGTTTAGCGTGGCGAAGTCAATGCCGCCCATCACGAGCCCAATCAGCGGCATCAAGATATCGTTTACGAGCGAGCCGATGATTTTCCCGAATGCCCCGCCGATGATGACAGCAACAGCCAAATCCAGCACGTTGCCGCGCATCACAAAACCTTTAAATTCTTTTAACATTTTGCCTCCAAAAAAATAGTTTTACAAAGCGGAGCGATTGTACCGTTACGAGATTGGACTGTCAACGAAAGGCACTATTCGGCGATTTTTACGCCAAGAATTTCTACAATCTTTTCCGCCGCGTGACCATCTCCGTAGACATTTGGTCTTTTTTTTGGCACAATCCAATTTTCAACGGCAGAAAGAATTTTCTCTTTATCCGCACCAACCAATGTGTTCCAGCCGCTTTCTACGGTTTCGACCCATTCGGTCTCTTCGCGCAATGTCACACAGGGGATTTGAAACCAATAGGCTTCTTTCTGGATGCCGCCTGAATCGGTCAGAATTCTTTTGGCGTTTTTTTCCAGCGAGAGCATATCCAAATAACCGACTGGTTCGATGAGCCTTAGTTTGGGGGAAAATTCTTCAATATTATCTATTAAATCGGCGATTTTGCCGCGCGTCCGCGGGTGGACGGGGAAGATGATATTTTCATCCAACTCGCGGAAGGCTTCAAAGATGGCGTGTAGATTCTCGGGGTTATCTGTATTGGCGGGACGATGCACCGTAGCAAGAGAATAATCTTTTGGGGCGATATTCAGCGAGGTTAAAAGCGTTGATTTTTCTTCGGAAAGAGCGGAAAAAGCTAAAACCGCATCGTACATCACATCCCCAACGATGTGGACGCCGCGCGTGATGCCTTCATTTGCCAAATGGGACGCGGCGACTTGGGTGGGGCAAAAGAGCAAATCGGAGGCGTGGTCGGCGAGGACGCGGTTATGCTCTTCGGGCATATCGCGGTTGAAGGAGCGCAATCCCGCTTCCACATGCGCGATCGGGATCTGCAACTTGCTTCCAGCCAACGCACCCGCGAGGGTCGAGTTCGTATCGCCGTAGAGCAGGATCCAATCTGGATTCTGCTCAAGAAGCAGACTCTCTATCCCCATCAGCATTTGCGCGGTCTGCCATCCATGCAAACCGGAACCCACTTCGAGATTCACATTCGGCGTGGGGATTCCCATCTCGTCAAAAAAGATTTGCGACATTTGCGGGTCGTAATGTTGCCCTGTATGGACTAAAAACTCTTCATGCCCAGCCGCGCGCAAAGCTTTGCTGACGGGGGCTGCTTTTACAAATTGTGGTCTTGCACCAATAACGGTTAGTATTTTCATATTTTTTTGTACACGGATTTTACGGATTTTTTCTTCATAACCTTAAAATCTTTTTCCGTGTAATCCATATTTCTCCATGTCCTGAAAATTATCCTTTTACAACTTCCTGAAGACTCTGTAAAAGTCTTGAAATGTGAAAAACGACCTATTTTCACCGCGAAGACAGGAAGAACGCGAAGTTTTTAAGATAAAACGACAAAGAGAACAAACACCACAGAGGTTGTTTCTTGCCTTTTGAATCTTTTTTTAGATGTTTTTAAGTTTTTCT
>JAOZOM010000226.1 GCA_029933275.1 Anaerolineales bacterium
CGGATGCCGAACTCAACGCGCTAATAGACGATTTGGACATCCGTCCGCAAGTGCAGATTCTCAATGGATGAAGAACCGCGTCGCGCGTGGTTTAGGCTTGATTCCGTTTAATAGACCTTTCTCCACCTTCTGTCCTGAGCGCAGCAAATGAGTAAGGGGGTAGAAATTTCTTTTAACTTTTCCAGAATGCTCAAAACTTTCACAGAAGGATATTTCATCTACCTAAAATTTGTATTGGCTTGCTATTAATTATGTAATTTTCATAAGGTTTTCTATTTTTGCTGTAAGGTGTTTGCAATCTGAGACGCTAAATTAGACACTATAATTTGAATTACGTTCTTCCTATCGCTCTATCTCTAACAAAATTGTCAGAAATCTATCTGGAGAATATCTTGGCTCAAATATTTCTAAGAGAAGGATTGTTTTACATTTTCACCTTCATCAAAAAGTTATTGATGAAGTGTTATTTTTATTATCAGTATAAAAGGTATTCTGTGGGGAAATATACTTTAGAAAACCACTCCACCTTTTTCACTCAATCAAGAGGTGCCAAATGAGCACACCCAAAGATTCACATCCCGTAGAAGGAATTGAAACAGCCAATATTGATACCAAGAAAACAGGTTCTTCCTTCTTCGCATTTTTGCAATCATCTGTTCGCAACCGCTTAACAGCGATTGTCATTGGCACGGCAATCATCCCTGTATTGATTACAAGCATTATTCTGGGTATCTCCACATATACCCAAATGCGTAGTGCGTTAGTAAAGGATACCTTCGACAAACTAGACGCGGTAGAAACCATCAAAGTCGGTCAGATGGAAAGTTTTCTCGTTGAGCGACAAAACGACATAGATGCCCTAAACAAGACAATGGGATCTTTACTCATCGAGGCTCTCAACAAACTAGAAGCAATTAATCAACTCAAGCATAATGCAATTATCTCTCTCTATGAAAATTGGAACTCAGATGTGCGCGATATGGCTTCTAACCCAGGAGTGGCGGTTGCTGTCAAAAATTTTACAGTTAGCTTTCAAGAATTAGGTGTGACACAAGCACGCGCTCTTTATCTAGGAAAAGAGTTAGACTATGCAGAAGACGGTAGTGCCTACAGCACAATACACGCAAGTAAACACCGTTTTTTCCTTGACTATGCAATTTTACATGACTACAAAAACATCTTTTTAATTGATCCAGCTGGCAATATCGTCTACAGTACCTATAAAGGCAACAGCTTTGGCACGAATTTGTCATCAGGGGTTTATCAAAACACTAATTTAGCTACACTCTATCAAGACCTTCTTTCAGCACAGGCAGGGGAATTCCGCATGGCAGACGTAGAAGCCTTTGATGAAGAATATGCCCTCTTCGTTGGCTCCCCAATATACGATGGCTCTACATTAACGGGCGTGTTGGTATATCAAATCAACATAGAACAAATCAACGCCATCGTGAACGACCACGCAGGACTAGGCAAAACAGGCGAAACATTTATCGTAGCCCAAGAAACCGACGGGCGCATCACCTTCCGTAGTGACCGAAAGATTGTTGGCGGCGGAAAATTTGTTGTGGGCTATGATATCTCCGACATCGCTCAGCCCTTTATGCATGATGCTTTAGCAGGAACAGTTGGTTCAGATCTCTCCATTAGTGCCGTAGGAACTTCTGCCATTACAGCCTACAGCCCTCTAAATATCGAAGGCGTAAATTGGGCAATCTTTTCCAGAATTGATGGCGAAGAGGTACTGGTTCCATCCCGCGTAGACGAAGAAGATTTTCTCACGCAATATGCAAAACTTTATGGATATCACGATATCTTCTTGATCCACCCCAACGGAAATATCTTCTACACAGTTAACAAGGGAGCTGATTATCACACCAATATTCTCAATGGCAAATATAGCAATTCAAACTTAGGCACGTTAATAAGCGAGGTCATCGAAACAGGTGACACACTCCAAACTGACATTGCCCATTATGCGCCTATCGGCGGAGTACCAGCAATGTTTTTTGCCTCCCCCGTATTTGACCAAAGCGGCAACCTTCAACTCCTTGTTGCCGCCCAAATTTCTGAAGTAGACATCAATACCATTATGAATGAAGCTTCTGGGCTAGGAGAAACTGGCGAAAGTTACTTGATTGGTCCAGATTTTCTCGGCCGCAGTGATTCGCGCTTTCTTGCAAGTATGGGAATCAATAGCACTATTCTTAATCCCGATTTAGCTATGGACACCGAAGCATCTCGCGCAGGTATCGCGGGGGAAACGGGATACGGAAGAATTATTGACTATCGAGGTTTACCTGTACTTAGTTCATGGGCACCCATCGTGATCCACGAGCCTGACGAGCACCACCCCGAGGGGATAGTTTGGGCAATGCTCACTGAGATCGACGAGTCTGAGGCATTAGGCTCTGTCAATCAACTGGCTGGTTTGCTCGGATTAGTTATCGCGCTATCGGTGCTAGGTATCGGTGCTTTGGCTATTTTCTTAGGCACACGCTTCGCAAATGAATTTATCACACCTATTCTAAACTTGACAGACAGAGCCACAGAAGTCGCGGCAGGTAACCTTGACCTACGCTTTGAAAGTGACCGCGAAGATGAACTCGGCACACTTTCTAATACTTTCTCAAATATGACCGCCCAATTGCAGGAAACGCTGCAGGGCTTAGAACAACGTGTGGCAGATCGTACTCGCGCACTCGAAACCGCTACAGAAGTGAGCCGCCGTCTCTCCACCATTCTTGACCAAGACGAATTAGCCAAAACGGTAGTAGACGAGCTTGTAAACTCCTTCGGCTATTATTATGCCCATATCTATAGGTTTGACGGCGATGATAAGAACACCCTTCACATGAAAGGGGGTACGGGTGAGGCGGGCAAAATACTTCTGGCACGCGGGCATAAGATTCCAAAAGGACAAGGGCTGGTAGGTCGTGCGGCTGAAACCAACTCAGTTGTTCTCGTAAACGATACCCTCAATGAAGAAGGCTGGGTACCCAACGACCTACTCCCCGAAACAAAATCTGAGATTGCCGTCCCCATTACACTTGGCGAAGAAGTACTTGGCGTTTTCGATGTGCAACATAATGAGCTAAACGCCTTTACCGAAGAAGATGCCGGACTTCTACAATCTCTAGCAAACCAAATTGCTATTGCGGCTCAAAATGCACAGGCTTATGAAGATAC
>JAOZOM010000227.1 GCA_029933275.1 Anaerolineales bacterium
CTAAAGGTAACGCGGAAAATCAGTATATCTTCATTAGTAATACTTTTAGATGGCTCATAACGCGTAAAAGAAACCGTACTTGGGGGAACTTGATTATCTACCACAATATCTTTATTATCACTAAGTGAACCAACATCCCCCGGTTCTGGCAATGTTAAATCTGCATCGCCCACAGCACCAATAATCGTGCCTCCATTCAATGAGAGAGAGTTAGAGTCCACATAATCCAAATCTGCAGACACATCGCCCTCTTGTACGGTGTAATTGAAAGTCAATGTATCCGAGCCCCTTCCGCTCGAATATATTGCCTTTTGGTCTGTTGTTCCGGTTTCAAGCAATAAAGTCGGAAAGCCGGTAACATTCACATTTGAACTGAACTGCACGGTTATCTCGATTAAATCGCCTTCTTGATATGTATCATCTTCGGATGTAGATGTGACGTTAACCACCTTCAAACATTTAATGGGGATACTCGTTGAGTTTTGCGGATCTGAGGGAGCTTGCAAAAAGAAATCTGCGCTATTATCACCAGTGTCGGTACAACCATTGTCCATTCTTGCATAGCTATTTCCTGAAAGAGGAGCTAACGGGTCTCCTTCGACATATGCTGATTCAGAATCCATGCCGACAGCATCAACAATCTCATCAAAATCATCAAGCAATGCTACCCCCCCATCATCGGCTACTTTAATATCTTTTACAGGTACAAAATCGGGAGTTACTCCCCCACTATAAGCAGAACTGGCAATTAGATAATACTGTCCTGCCTCTAAACTGAACCCTGAAGGAAAATCATATACATGATAAGCTTTCCCGCCGCTACTTGAACGTCTAATTTCCCAGCCTGTCATAACCACAGGGGCGTTAGTTCGATTGAAAATCTCTACAAATTCATCATATCCACTATCTGGACTTGACGTTCGGAACTCACTAATTACTACGTCCCCCAAAAAAATTGACTGTCTCTGCGAAGCCGCCCTCACCTCACCTCCCAACGAAGGCAACAAAGAACCGAGCAAAAATCCAGCCAAAAGCAAAGCCGCACTCCAGCGCAATTTCTTCCTCGGGGATGGTTCTCTCTGCTCAGTAAACATACTAAAATAGTATCATAAAAAAAGACAAGCAAAGAGAATCTCTCTGCCTGTCTTCTATATCAATAATCGCCTCTCCCCTCATCCTCAGATTAATCAAAAGCGGAGGGGTCTAACAAATCCGAGGCGGGGGCTTCCATCAACTGGCTTTCGGTATCCAAACTGTCCAATTCGTCCATTTCTGTGGAAGCCGTAGTCTCGCGCTTTTCAACGACCAACTTAATCGCGGTGCGGACTTTATCCTCAATCTCTACGTCCACAAATTCAGGCACACAGGCAACATCGATATTATCTCTTTCCTTAAGATAACTAACCGCCAAAACGAGAGCCTTAATCGATTGATTGACCGCTCCCGCACCAATCGCCTGCACCTCGGCACGACCATGTTCACGAAACACGCCAGCAATAGCCCCTGCGACCGCAGATGTTCGGGAACGTGCAGATACTTTAATGATGTCCATTGTGAACCTCCATGATGAGTCTAGAAAAGATGAATGTTAATCGCTCTCTAAATTGTACAAAATTTTTCTTTTAGATTCAAGTTGAAAAAAGAGTACATTTGTCCTAATAACTCAAAGGGAATGCTCTCACTCTTTCTTTACTTTATTTGGGGAGAGAAATAATTTATCCTCTTTATTTATTTATTTGTATATATATTTAGTTGTCTTAGTAGGGGGTGTGGATGATGTGGAGAGTTCCCTTTTTTCTGCGTTTATCCCCGCTAAATAGGGTTTGTTTTTTTCGCATCCCTAGATATAGTGCTAGCAAAGCAGGATAATTTTGTGGAGAAAAAAAGGACAAAAAAAGCTTATTCCCGTAATTTCTTTTAGAAAACTATATTTTGGGGAAAATAAAAACAGCCCCCCATATTTGGGGGGCTGCGTTTTTAAATTTCTCGAACAAGTGAGCGAGTTCTCCACATTCCGCATAGGTTATCCACAGTAATTGGCTAGTTATCCACAGTACCGCGGTACCGTGCTGCAACGTTTCTGCAATAATTCTACCCATATACAGATTTGTCTAAACAATTTCTGCCATCTCAAAACCCTGTGAAATCACCATTTTCTCAAGCATCTCTTCAATTGTATCGAGATAATGGTCCAAGCCCTTAAGACGGGATTCAAAATGCTCCCCGCCGATTTTCAAGAGCTGACAAGCACTCTCCCAAGCGGTGATCTGATTTTCAGGGAGGGATTGAGCGGATAGCGTCCACGTTAATAAAAGCGGATAGAGGGCATTCAGCGGAGTCTCGCCCTCGAGCATCTCTACGATTGCGCTCTTATAATAGGCTTGCCGCGCGTTATGGATGCGGATATCCACCCTCGAGGCTTCGGAGGCAATGTTGAAGAAATTCTCCCACGCGGGGAGCCACTCTGTTAGGGTCGAGGAATTGATTTCGGTTCCGCCGAGCAAGCCTAAAATGCCACGCGCGAATTCGGGACGATCAATTGCCTCCGCCCGCGCGGGTAAATCCAAAAGAAAACGCCGTTCGGCGAGGGGAGGTCCGGTCAATTCCGCAATCGCATTTGCCGCGTGCTGGAGGGCATCCAAATAGTGAAGAATAGTGGCGGGATTTGTTTCCTCCGCGTTGAGTTGTAAATCCATCCAAATTTTTCGGGCGGTGTTCAGCAAAGTGAAGCAGCGTTTCAGCAGATTTTTGGGTTCATCAAATCCGGCGCGCAAACTGGCTTGATGGAACTCGAAAAAATGTTTGGTTTCGTAAAGAAGTTGGGGGGCGTAAAGCTCATATCCGAGCCAAGGGTTGCTACGAAGGGCGCGCGGCGGATTGTATTCTTTTTCATAGCGATGACGAATATCGAGGTGAATATCGGGGCTGAGGGCTTTGATCTCGCGCGAAATCGCGGGCGGCGCATTGTGGACGAAGACGAGATCAATATCGGTAGTGCCGCCGAGTAGCGGTTCTTTTCGTAGAAGCGAGCCTGTTAAATATGCGGCGATGATGCTTTCGGTGTTGAAGGCGCGTTCTTCGGTATTTTCTTTGGCTAAGCGGATGAGTAAATCTCGCGTGATGCGCATAAGTTTCCCTTTTTTATAAAAATGCTCACCACGAAGACGCGGAGAACACAAAGATTTTT
>JAOZOM010000037.1 GCA_029933275.1 Anaerolineales bacterium
TCAGAGCGTGCCAAAATATCAGGTGGCGGTGGCGCGGGGATATTTTGGATAGGTGTGGTCATGGTGGCATCTGCTAGATCTACTTCGGAATCATCCCATGCTTTTTTGAAAGCAGAAGTTAAGGCTTTTACACTTTCATAACGATCTTCGCGTTCTTTCGAGAGGGCTTTAAGCAAAACGCGCTCCACTTCATCCGGGACTTTAGGATTGACCAAATGCGGTAACGGAAGCGGCGAGTAAATATGATCGTGAATAATCGAAAATGGGGTATCGGAACTAAATGGCACTTGCCCGACCACCATTTCGTAGAGCATGACCGCAAAAGAGTAAATATCGGTGCGGTTATCAAGATTTTTTTCGCCTTTTGCTTGTTCGGGTGAAATATATTGTGGGGTTCCCATAATCATATCGGAAGAAAGTGTCGATTCTCCCGATTGAGCAATTCTAGCCAAGCCGAAATCAGCGAGATATGCCCCGCCGTCCTTTGCCATAATTACATTAGATGGCTTAATGTCGCGATGTAAAATACCTTGTTTGTGCGCGTAGCCTAATCCCGCCCCAACCGCCTCAACAACTTTCCAGATTTCATCCGGTTCCAAACGTCCGCGATTTAATTGCGCTTTGAGTGTTTCCCCTTCGATATATTTCATCACCAAATAGGGCTGTTCTTCGTGGTCGGCAAAATCATAAACCGGTACGATATTTGGATGTTCCAATCTCGCCACCAGTCGCGCTTCGCGTTGAAAACGCGCCAAAAAATTAGGGTCTTCTAAAAAGGCAGGATGTAAAACCTTAAGGGCAACATAACGATCTAAATTGGCATGATAGGCTTTATAAACCGTAGCCATTCCGCCGCGCCCCAATTTCTCCATTACTCGATACGCCCCTACATTTTCGCCAATTTCAAAAGACATGATATTTTCCTTACTCAGTTCGGTTTTTTCTTGCCAAATTATAGCCCACTTCAAAAGTTTTGTGTTTCTTCCGTGTTACAAAATTGTAAAAAAACGGGGGCGGGGTTTAGACCGCCCCTTGGGGTTATTTATCTGCGAGTGCCGCCACGCCGGGTAGCACTTTTCCTTCAAGCATCTCCAACGATGCGCCGCCACCGGTAGAAATATGGCTCACTTTTTCAGCCAAACCGGCTTCTTTGATTGCAGCAACCGAATCCCCGCCACCGATAACGCTGACCACATCTGCGTCTGCCACAGCCTGTGCCACGCCAAAAGTGCCTTTTGCAAAATTGGGGAATTCAAAAACGCCCATTGGCCCATTCCAGACCACTGTTTTGGATTTTTGGATGATTGACGCGTATGCGGCGACTGTAGCCTCGCCTATATCTAAAATCCGCCAGCCATCCGGCACATCTCCAAGCGGAACGACCTTGTATTCGGCTTGGTTGCTGAACTCGGACGCAATCACCACGTCAACGGGGAGTTGCAATTTATCACCGGCTTTGGCGAGCAATTCTTTCGCTGTATCCAAAGCATCCGCTTCGACTAGCGAATCTGCCATCTGGAAGCCTTGTGCCGCGAAAAAGGTATTCGCCATCCCGCCGCCAATCAGAATTTGGTCGGTTTTCCCGAGCAGATTGGTGATTACGCCAATTTTATCGCTCACTTTTGCGCCGCCTAAAATCGCCACGAAGGGATGTGCGGCGTTCGCAATCGTCTCGCCGAGGTAGATGAGTTCTTTTTCTAGCAAAAATCCCGCCGCGGAGGGGAGCAATTTCGCCACGCCGACATTAGATGCGTGCGCGCGATGGGCTGTCCCGAAGGCATCATTTACGAAGATATCTGCTAAAGAGGCGAGTTCCTTTGCCATTGCGGGGTCGTTTTTCTTCTCGCCTTGGTGGAAACGGGTATTCTCTAAGAGAAGAATTTCACCAGCTTTTAGTGATTCGGCGGTTTCTTTAGCAATATCACCGAGACAATCATCTGCAAATTTAACGGGCATCCCGATTACTTCGCTGAGATGTTTGGCAACGGGAGCAAGTGAAAATTCAGGTTTGACTTCGCCTTTCGGTCGTCCCAGATGGGAGGTGAGAATCAGCGCGGCACCTTTATCCAAAAGATATTGAATGGTCGGCAACGCGGCGCGGATGCGCGTATCGTCTCCCACTTTTCCATCGTTAATCGGGACATTGAAATCCACGCGTACAAGAACGCGTTTTCCTTTGAAATCAAGGTCTCTGATTGTTTTTTTCTTGAACATATTTTTCTCCAATTAAGAAGACACCGAGTGCAGGGACTCGGTGTCTTTTAGTCAACTAGAGCGATTTTGCAATTTTTGCCGCGAAATCAGTCAGGCGGGTTGCGTAACCCCATTCGTTATCGTACCAAGAGACCACTTTGACCATATTGCCTTCCATGACAGAAATTAAATCGGCATCTACGATGGAAGAGCGGCTGTCGCCTTTGAAATCCATCGAAACGAGCGGCTCTTCGCTGAAACCGAGGATGCCTTTCATCGCGCCCTCGGAGGCGGCTTTGAGCGCGGCCTTGACTTCTTCTACGCTGGTGCTTTTTTCAACTTCAAAAACGGCATCCACGATGGAGACGGTGGGGGTGGGGACGCGGAGGGAATAGCCATCGAGTTTGTCCTTCAATTCGGGAATGACGAGGGAAATCGCTTTTGCGGCACCAGTGGAGGTGGGGATGATATTGAGCGCACCGGCACGAGCGCGGCGAAGGTCGCTATCGGCGAGATCGAGAATTTTTTGGCTGGTGGTGTAGGAGTGAACGGTAGTCATCAAGCCTTTGACGATTTTGAAATTGTCGTTGATGACTTTAGTGAAGGGAGCCAAACAATTGGTGGTGCAAGAGGCATTCGAGACGATATGATCTTTTGCGGGGTCGTAATCGGCATCGTTTACGCCCATTACAGCAGTGAACACATCGCCGCCTTTGGCAGGAGCAGTAAGAATCACTTTCTTTGCGCCCGCTTCGATATGAGATTGGGGTCCGGGTGTTTTGGTGGGATCACGGAAAACGCCTGTGCCTTCAAAAACAATCTCTACGCCGAGTTCGCCCCATGGGAGGTCTGCTGGGTTGCGTTCTGCAAAAACTTGAATGGTTTTGCCGTCAATAACGATATTGCCATCCACAACTTTTACGTCACCGTCAAATTTGCCGTAGCTGGAATCATATTTGAAGAGTTGTGCGTTGGTTTGAGGATCCCAAAGATCGTTGATCCCAACTACTTCCAGTTCTTCGGGGTGGCGTTCTAAGATGATTTTGAGAACTTGCCGACCGATGCGTCCAAATCCGTTAATACCTACTTTTACTGTCATTTTAAATCTCCTTAATAAATAGAGTGAGTTTGTGAAAAAATTATCGAAGTTATTCTATCGCATTTTAGGGTTTAAGGTTGAAAGTTTTTGACTTGCCAATATGCCAACTCTCAGACTCTTTCCTCCTTTACCCCATTGGTACTGTGCGCTCTTGATATAAATCCATAATTGTTTGCGCCAACTGCATCGAATCGTGTCGCCAGGGGTGTTCACGGTCGAGCAGGTCGGTGGTGTAGAGACGGCGGTCTCCGGAGAGTTGATCGCCGATCTCTGTCCAAGTGGTGTTTTCGGGGAGGGTCGCATCTTGGCAATCGTTGGCAATGACGAGTTCGACTAGATTTTTTCCCGTATGGGATTCGAGAGCCGCGAGATGATCGTAGCAAGAATACGCGTCCGTTTCACCGGCTTGGGAGGCGATATTGCAGACGAATAGTTTTAATGCGCGGCTCGCTTCAACCGCGGATAAGAGGTCTGCTACCAATAAATTAGGCAGGATGCTGGTGTATAGGCTGCCGGGACCAATCACAATCACATCTGCCGCTAAAATGGCTTTAATCACGGGCGGAAAGGCGGGAGCATCGTTCGGCTCTAGCCAAACGCGGCGAATATGCCCATCAAATGCGGGGATTTTACTCTCGCCCTCGATCCGAACTTCATACGCGGAGTTAGGGAGGGTCATATCTGCAATTAATTTGACGTTATGTAGGGTAGAAGGGAGAACGCGCCCATGTACTGAGAGAACTCTCCCTGATTCGGCAACTGCTTCCTCGAAAGAACCTGTGATATTGCTCAAGGCACTGATAAAGAGATTTCCGAAAGAATGTCCCTCCAAACCATCGGAGGTACTAAAACGATATTGAAAGAGTTGCGTCATCATTGTCTCATTGTTGGAGAGCGCGGCGAGACAATTGCGGATGTCGCCGGGGGGCAAAATACCCATTGATTCGCGCAATTTTCCGGACGAGCCGCCATCATCCGCTACAGTGACGACTGCGGTGAGATTATGGGTATAGTTTTTTAATCCACGCAACAGCGTAGAGAGTCCATGCCCGCCACCGATGACGACTATACGCGGTCCCTGCCCGCGGCGGCGATATTGCGTCAGCTCATCTACGATTGGTTTACCAGAGCGCATAAAGGGACGCAGGAGGGCGCGGTTGAGTCCCCAAATGCCGTAGGCGACTAACCCGATCCCGATGCCGCCGAAGATGATGATGCGGAGGTTTCGCGGCAAGAAGCGTAAGGCGAGATAAGAGAGTGTTGGTAGCCACCAAGTTTCGGGTGCGGTGCGATAGAAATCGAGAAGATAATAGGATAACCCAACGCCCAAGAGGGTTACGCCAGCTAAAACAAGAGCGAGCCAGCGTTTTACGCCAAGTCCTGGTGTGAGCCAAGAGCGAAGTTGTCGAAAATTTTCCTTGAATTTCATAGGTGGATGATAGCAAGAATTTTAGGAAGGGTCAATCTTTGTTAATCCATTTAACGCGCAAAAGCGGGCGCATCTTTTTAGATACGCCCGCTTATTCGACAGAATAACGTTAAAAACTACGCTTCTTTTTCGAGTTGTGCGAGTCTTTTCATCAAGCGTCCCTTACGGCGGGATGCGTTTTTGCGATGAATAACGCTTTTTTGAGCAGCTTTGTCGAGACGGCTGACTGCCAATGTGGTTGCAGCGCGTGCTTCTTCAAGATTTCCAGCATCTAAGGCGATGCGAGCATTTTTTATTGCAACGCGTGTGGAACCGCTATAGACGCGATTACGCAGGCGACGTTTTTCGTTCTGACGATTACGTTTGATTTGAGATTTTAGATTTGCCACAGGTCTTCCTCCGAGATTGAATATGCAAGGCGTGATTTTACTAGATGCTTTCTTTTTTGTCCAGCGATTTAAGGAGCAGCTAGAATAATTGTAAAGTAGCCGCCTAAGGCGCTATCTGCTGAGTAAGCATAGGCAATTCCGACCTCGGTTACGATTGGGTTGAGGAGGGTTGTGCCGCCCATCCAGGCATCGAAGGCTGCTTGCCCGTCACCGCCATATTCCGGAGGTTGGGCGTGGATTTCTTGTAAAACTAAAGAGGCGATATATCCTTGCGCCTCTACGCGTTCTTCGGGTGTTGATCCATCGGAGCCTTCTTCTTTGAAGAAGGAGTTACAAGCCATATCCGAGGCGTGGACAAGGGCGGCTTTGCTGAGTTTTTCGTTCAATGCTAACGGGGGCAAGTCTTGCGTAACGCGTTCTGTATTGACTAATTCAAAAATTTGTTCAACATAGGCTTCGTTTTCTTCATAGGCACAAGTACTGCCTGTGGGAGTTGCGTCTGTAGTTGCCGGTGCAGTGGGAGAGGGGGTACTGTCTGCCGGAGCGGTCGGTGGCAGGCGGGTTGGGGCAGGGGTGACCAAATTTGCCGGAATGACAAGAATCTGCCCGACTTGGATTTTGTTGGCATCTTCGGGGGCAATTTCGTTTTCCTCAAGGATTGCGTCTTCTGTACTGCGGAATTTGACCGCGATTGCTGCGATAGAATCGCCGGGGCGCACGATGTATTCAATGAGCGTGCCTTGAGGCAGGTCAACTGGAACGGGTGTTGCAGTGGGCAAATCCATACCGGGATTCGGGATTAGGATTTTTTGCCCGGGATAGATACTTCCGCCCGATGTTTCGACTGTTGGGTTGAGGAGGTAGAGCAATAATATCCCGTCATCGCCAAGGGAGAATTTTTCGACAATGGAATATAGGAATTCGCCTTCTTGCACTTCGTAGTAGAAAGGTGCGGAGGGGGTTGGCGGGACAGGCGTTGATGTTTGTGAGGGCGTGAGTGTGATTGTCGCAGTTGCGGTTGCGGTTGCGGTTTGAGTTGGGGTTGAAGTTAAGGTTGGGGTAGGCGTCTTTGTCGCAAAGAGCGAGATTTTGGGTTTATTATCTCCTGTTAGCCAAACAATGAGAATGATGGCACCGACTACGACAAGTAAAGCTGCGATTGCCCAAATAATTACAGGACCGCGCTGTTGTCGCTTGCGGTAGGATGCGATGGTGTCGCTTGCTGAAGGTTCTGAATTCATAGTCATAGGATTCCCTTTCTTGCGTTGAACTTTTAAAGAGGAACTTGGTTTATTATAGATGCGTAAGAGGTTGAAAAGCTCCTTTGAGACACTCTGTTCAACACAATTGCATTTTCATTCTACCTGAACTTAAGGCTTTAAGCGAGTTTTTTTGATTTGGGGTTAAAACAAAAAAGGGACGGGCATAAAACCCGTCCCTCCTAATTACCCAATCTCTAATCCCCAATTATCCACTCCCTAAATCACACCTAACTTCTTCCCAACTTCGGCGAAAATCGCTAAGCCTTTATCCAAATCTTCGCGCTCGTGGGCGGCGGAAATCATCACACGGATTCTGGCTGTGCCGCGCGGCACAGTTGGGAATGCGATGGCTGTCCCGAAAACACCAGCTTCGTAAAGAGCTTTGCTGAATTTCTGCGCTAATGCCGCCTCGCCAAGCATAACGGGGGTAATCGGCGTTTCGCTATGACCGATGTCAAAGCCGAGTTTTGTCATTTCCGCTTTGAAGTATTTGGCATTATCCCAAAGTTTATCGACCAATTCTGTTGATTCTTCGAGTAAGTCTACCGCCGCCAAGCAAGCCGCGGCATCGGGAACGGTCATCGCCGAGGAGAAAAGGAAAGGTCGTCCGCGCTGCTTGAGCCAATCAATGATGACTTGCTTCCCAGCCACAATTCCGCCGACCACGCCAAAGGCTTTGGACATCGTGCCAATTTCCACATCCACTTTGCCGTGCAGACCGAAGTGATCTACAATCCCACGCCCGCCTTTGCCAAGAACGCCTTCGCCGTGTGCGTCATCCACCATGAGTAGAACATCGTACTTCTCGGTGACTTCGTAGAGTTTATCAAGAGGAGCCACGTCTCCGTCCATGCTGAAAACGCCATCGGTGACAACCAACGCACGTTTATAGTTAGAAAGATGTTCTTTGAGAACGGCATCTAGTGCAGCTGCATCACAATGATCGTAAGCGATAATTTTCGCGCCCGAAAGCCGACATCCGTCAATAATGCTGGCATGATTTAATCGGTCGGAGAAAATTACATCGCCTTTGCCCACCAACGCGGGGATAGTCGCCGTATTTGCGTTGAATCCCGATTGAAAAGTGAGTGCGGCTTCCACATTTTTGAACTCTGCCAAGCGTTTTTCGAGTTTGACATGTAAATCCATCGTTCCTGCAATGGTGCGGACTGCACCTGGTCCCACGCCGAACTCATCAATTGCCGCTTTTGCCGCAGCTGCAATTTTCGGATGGTTTGCCAAGCCCAAATAATTATTTGAGCAGAAATTCAACACTTTCTTTCCATCTACTTCCAGCCAAGCCCCCTGCGCTGAGCCGAGCGTGCGGATATTGGTATACAGTCCCGCCTCTTGCAGACCTGCAATTTCTTCTTTAATCCAGTCAGTTTTTGACATGCTTTTCTCCTATTGAGTGAGATGAAAATTAAACGAGCCTCTCCATTATAGCAATTTCTCCCTCCTCTGCTGTCACTTTTAGATGGTGATAATCTCCCTATTTAAGAGATACTGAGTGTTTTCAAAACATGCAGTGTTTACGCGCCCTTCATAAAAATCCCCATCTCAATTAACGCCGCCATAATTTTTGGGGATGCCTCTGCTTTGACCTCTACCGTTGTTGGACCTAAAACCTCTCCCAAAAATCGACCGGCTGTAGACTCTCGGAGCGCGCGCAAGTCCTCCGGCTTGCTGAGGCGTAAAACCGACATTTTCTTCACCCGTGCTTCGGTGCCGTTAAGCTCCCAGCGTTGTAAAGCGTGTAAAAGTCGCGGCGGGATGGCAGTCGTTGTGTATTTTTTCAGCAAACCGCGCAAATGCGATACTTCCAAGCCTCGCGCTCTGGCATATTCTAGCGAACTCGAACTAATCTGATAGCGATACTCATCGGGGTTTTTGCTCTCTCCCCAATCACAAAAGCGCGAGATTAAATAACGAGCCGCGCGCGGTGCAAAACGGGATATGCTAATTTCCCCGCTCGATGTGGCGATGACCGTCCCATCTTCGGGATGTGATAACGCTTCATCTCTTATGCGGAACGCGGTGATTTTGGTGCTTCCTCCTGCTTTTGCTAAATCTACCCTCCCCAAGCGATATAAAATGCCCGTGATGAAATAGTGGAGCAATGCGCCTTCTACCTCGTCCCAATGCTCGAAGCCGCGTAGGGGGAGATCGTCTTTGGCACGGCGGATGAACCACGCATCGTATTCACCGGCTTTACGTTGAAAATCGGGGGTTCTTTCCTTGATGTCTGTGATAAATGCCTTGAGTGACCACCATTTTCTTTTCGGGATTTTTTCAAGGAAACCGAATATCGCTTTTCGAGTATCCAATATCGGGTTTTGCCACTCGCCCTCGCAGATTAAACTCGGCATTTGCCAAAGCTCGTTGATGCTTTCGCTCTCTCGCCAGGTTTGGATGAGTTGTGCCAGCGCATCGGCGCGATCCGCTTCGAGGAAGGTTTTAACGGTATCCAGTTGAATCTCACCTTTGTTGTCAATTAAACGCGTCGCAAGCAAAAGGTCACGCGCGAGGCGGGGATTAATTTCCAGCGGATGCGGCGGTTTATCCCATCCTAAACGGAACGCGGCGAGGAGCGTGGTCAAATCATCCAAAATATGGTCGTTGGCTAAAATGATTTTTTCGTGTTCGTCCGGACGAGCAAGACGACCGAGTTGCGGCGGGGGGGCAGTTTCTTGCATCTTTAGCGAAACAATCTCGAAAAAATCTTTGGGGATAAAAGCAAATTCTTGCACACCGCTGGGGCTATCAAAAAAAGAGCGGGCGAGCAGGGCGCGATAAAAGAGCGTTTCTGCGGCAGAAATGGGGTTGAGATAAGGTTTTTCGCGGTCACGTTTGCCCGCGCCCATTTCTCTGATTTCGCCAAATTGCCGCGCAAAAACCGCCCATGAGATGCGCCCCTGATTTTGGAGCAGAGTCTTGAGGGCGTGTTTCGCCTCATCGGGGAGAGCCTCGATGATTTCGTTGGCAAGGTTTGCATTAAGCAATTTCTCGTTCAACTCTTCAAGTGTATTTTTGCGCTCTTTGGCTTCCAGCTCAATTCCCCAAAGCTGCGCGATAATTCGCAGATGTCCCAAATCGTGCTGTTGAAGACTTTGCTCTAAAGTGGTCATACTGATTACTGGTTACTGATTTTCCGGTCTCACTACTTGCAAGACATCTTGAGCAATTTCTACCGAAATACCGCGCAAATTAGAGCCAAAACTTGTGTAGATTTCGCCGTCTATATGGATGTAGAGCGGTTGCTTGGAAGTGAGGGAGATTTTTTTGAATTGCCCGATTTCAACTTCAGCAAAACGTTCTTGCGTCCCTTTCATAAATTCGGGAACAAGGCGAAGTTGCTTCAGGCGTGAAACGCTACCGGCGATCATATAATCTAAAACGCCATCATTGGGACGGGCGATAGGGGTCATTGTAAAACCGCCGCCTTCGCGCGGTCCGTTCGCGAGGACGAGCATGAAAACATCTTTTTCCCAGTTTTTCTCTTCGCTCTCAATTTTCATTTGCATCGGGTTTGAATTGAGCAAAATTGTTTGGATGACGGCTGTTAGATACATCATAAAGCCGCGCACGATGGGTAATTTATGCGAGCGGATGGTTACAATCGCGTCAAAGCCAATTCCGAGCGTATTATCAATATATTCTTGTCTGCCATTTTCATCAATCATCAAGCCTAAATCGATTAAGGAAGTTTCGCCATTTAGAGCCAATGCCATTGCTTGACTTGGACTGTCCGCGGGGATGCCATTCGCATAGGCAAAATCATTTCCCGAACCGATGGGGACAACGCCGAGGGCGGGGCGTTTCTCAGCCTCCACTTGCATCAGACCATTGACAATTTCGTGAACCGTGCCATCTCCCCCTAACGCGATCACCAAATCGTATCCTTCTTCTCCGGCTTGGCGCGCCAACTCTATCGCGTGCCCGGGATAGACTGTTCCGCTCCAGTCCGCTTTTCCTTCATATTCGTTAATAATCGGGCGCAAATCGCGAGCAACATTCCATGCGCGTCCTCTATCCGCCATGGGATTTAGAATCAGTTTTACTTTACGTGCCATTTTTTCTCCTCTTTTACTTTGGGTGTTGAAATTATACCCTCCCAGAATCAAAAACGGAGATAATTAAATCTCCGTTTTTTACTGTTTTTTAACTTCAACCTATGTCAAATACCCGCTTGGCGGATTGGCAATTGAAAAGGTGCCGCGTTGATGCTTTTTAGACCGATAAAGAGCCTCATCAGCAGCGCGTAAGAGTTGCGAAGCAGATTGTCCATGAATGGGATAGAGAGAAATGCCCCCGGACATGCTAATCTCTAAATTTTTCCCATCGGGAAGAAGAAACTTGAATTTTTTCAATGTTTCAACCATTTTGTCGGTTACGAGCTTTGTGGCGAGCATATCGCTTTGGGGGAGAACTAAAGTCAACTCATCGCCACCGTAGCGAGCGAGAAAATCGCTCGTGCGAAGTCCCTGTACTAGATAATGGAATAATGTTTGTAAAACTTGATCCCCAACAGGATGCCCGTATTGATCGTTGACTTCTTTAAAGCCATCCAAGTCCATCATGACGACTGCAAATGAATGCCCAGTACGGTGTGCCGAGATGATTTCTTCTTCTAGGCGCTCATCCAAAGCCCTGCGGTTGGGAAGTCCCGTTAACGTATCGCTTTTTGCCTCTTTGCTCACTTGTGCGTGTAGACGAGCATTTGAAATTGCGACAGCGGCTTGTTCGGCGAGGAGTTGCAAAAGGCGCAAATCTGCTTTTGAAAAATCGCCCATTGTGGAGCGAGAGATATTCATCACGCCGACAACTCTGTTTTCGATTTTAAGAGGAATGCCTAAAATGGATCCATGCCATTCTGCCGGTGCGTCTTTATAAATGGGGTGATTACGCATATCGGGGACAATAATCCGTTTCGCACCTTTCGCTACGCGATAGGTTAATCCATTTTTACGTGGCTTTGAATAACTTTTTGTTTTGAGCCCATCCTTATCCAGTGCGACACCAAAATCCAGTTTTTCTTTTTCTTGATTGTATAAGAAAATGTGGACGGTACGGGTGTTTTTGAGTAGTTCCATTGCATCGCTAACCACCGTTTTGAGCAGGGTTCTTAGGTCTAAGGAGGATGAAAGATGCAAAGAGAGGCGTCTAAGTGTATCTAATTCCGCTGTTTGTTGTCGAAGCATCATCAACAGATGGTGGCTTGATAGCAAATTATTAGAAATAGTTTGTTGGATAGTGACCATGTCTTGTGTGTCTAGATTGGGTCCTACATTAACTGTTGCCATAATAGAATCGAATAGATTAATAATAAAATCTTGATCGAGGGGATCAACGCCTCGCTCTCGTAATGTTTCTTTAATAACTCGTTTGACTTCATACTGAATAGGCGGCATTTTTTAACTCTCAATGATTTTCCCTGAAACATAAAATACCCGAAACCAGAAGGGAGGGCAATCACACAAAACTCCCAATGAACAGTTTTTCTACCTTATCTGTTGACAACTTCACAAGTATATCTTATATCTGAGGCAACTTAAATATAATTTTATGATAATTTTGCTAAATTTAAGATTGCATTCCTATATTAAATTTAAGGTTGGTAGAAGAGAAAAAACACACCTTCCTAAAAACTCTGTAAAAATCTTGAGATGTGAAAAATAACTTATTTTCAATGCGAAGACAGGAAGAACGCGAAGTTTTTAAGACAAAACAGAGAAGAAACACTACAGAGGTTGTTTCTTGCCTTT
>JAOZOM010000038.1 GCA_029933275.1 Anaerolineales bacterium
TTAAAAGGATTGATGAAAAATGGCAAAGATAGATTCTGTACAGCAATTACGCCAAGAGGTTGTCGGGCGGCAATGGTTTCATGGTATCGATTTGAGCGATTGCCTGATTATAAAAGAGTGTGTTCACATCTCAGAAAATATGGACAGTCAAAAAGTGCTGGATCCCTGTACAAATTTATGCGTAAAGTTGGACGCTGGGACTTGGATACAACACTTGCCAAAATTATGGGACGTTAATCAATGCGTATTGTTGTAGACCTTACCCCGCTTCTTCCCGGAGGGGCTAATGGTGGGGCGAAGCCAATGGTCTTGGCTCTTTTACGTCACTTGCCCGACCTCGCGCCGGATTGGGAATTCATTTTTCTAACCGCAGAAAGTAGCCATGCAGAGTTGGCGGTTTTTGATCGCGAAAATGTTCGCCGTCTTTGCATTATGCATAATCCACCGCAAGATGTAGCCTCGTCCTCTCCGCAAAAGATTCATTGGCGTAGCCGCATACATCGTCTTATGGTGCGTTTCCTGCCGGCAAAAGCGGTAGATATCGCCAAACGGCTTTATTATCGTACGAGCTTGCAAAAAAAAGCACCTCAGGGGTTACTTGCAGGACTCCATGCCGATTTGCTTTTTAATCCCTTCACGGCTCCAACTTATTTTGACCCGAAGATTCCTGCAGTGTCTATTGTCTATGATTTGCAGTTCATGGCGTACCCACAATTTTTCTCATCCGATGAACTATTCTACCGACATCAACATTTTGAAAGTACAGTACGGTTATCTAGTCATATTGTAACAATTTCTAATTTTGTACGGCAAACGGTCCTCGAAAACACGAACTTGAGTCCTCATCAAGTAACATCTTTGCCTATAGGACTAGTGAAGCCCTTGCTTGCACCATCAGAAGAACGCATACAAGAAATACTCTCTGTATTCGGGTTAACTAAGAAACGCTTTCTGCTATATCCTGCAAATTTTTGGTTGCATAAAAACCACGAAATGCTCTTGGTTGCTTTCCAGCGATTTTTAAAACAAAACCCATCTACAAATTTAAAACTGGTCTGCACCGGAGCCTTGGAAGAGCGTCGTAACGAATTAACATTTTTTGCATCACGCATGAAACTGGAAGACTCTGTTTTGTTTCCGGGGTTCCTCTCTGAGGAGGATTTAGGGGCACTGTATCAGGCTGCTCAAGCGTTAATCTTCCCCTCTCTCTACGAGGGATTTGGTATCCCAATCCTAGAAGCTATGTCAGTGGGCATCCCTGTATTATGTAGCAATGTGACAAGTTTACCTGAGGTTGCAGGGGAGGCGGCTATTTATTTCAATCCGGGTAGTCCCCAAGAAATTGCGAATTCTATTCAACGAATAGAAAGAAAATCAGCATATCGTGAACAGCTAATTGTACAAGGTGTTAAACGGCTAAAAGAATTTAGCGACGCGCGTGGTTTAGCTAAGCGTTATCTTGAAATTTTACAGACAACCCTAGCTGGAGAGCCAGAATATCGGGATTATGCTTTAGAGGGAATTTCGGCGGATGGATGGATTCTTCAAAGCGGTATATATTTGCTATTTCCTCCATCAAAAAAGGAGGAAAAACGTGAATGGCAGATAATATTATCATTACCTGAGTGGTTTCCAACCTTTGCTACAATTCAGGTACATGATAAGAAAAACGAATCTGTAATAAAGGTAGAGTTAGCCCCAGGAGAGACAAAGGAATTGTCTTATCTTCTTCCTGCTGAGACGGGTTATTTAGTTTTGAATTCTTCTCCGATATTTAGCCCCCTTCAACTGGGCGTAGGAAAAGATACTCGATCTATTGGCTTATACTGTGTCCAGAGCAAAATAATTTCCAGCGATTCCATAATCGCAACACTAAAAGACAAATAAAATGCCTTCGATTACTTTAAGTATTATTACCCCATCATTTAACCAAGCTTCTTTTATCGAGGAAACAATTCAGAGCGTTTTATCACAGAATGTAGATGTAGAGTATGTGATTTTTGACGGCGGTAGTACAGACGGGACACTTGAAATTTTGCAAAAATATAGCTCTAAGCTTAGATGGTATTCTGAGGCAGATCGCGGGCAAACGCATGCTGTTAACAAAGGAATATTAGCTACAAAAGGCGATATTATAGGGTGGTTGAACTCAGATGATATTTATCTTCCCGACACGTTAGAATTAGTGCGTAATTTTTTTACAGAACACCCCAAGGTAGATGTTTTGTATGGAGATGCTTGGCATATTGATATTGATGGTAATCCTTACGAAAAATACCCAACCGAGGTCTGGAGCTTTGAACGCCTTAAGAACGTGTGCTTTTTGAGCCAGCCTGCTGTTTTCTTTCGCCGTAGCGTAGTGGATCGCTTTGGACTGTTGAACGAAACTCTACAATACTGCATGGATTATGAGTATTGGCTTCGGTTGGGAGCAAATGGGGCAAAATTTGCCTATCTACCTCATCTACTAGCAGGCTCCAGAATGTACGCTGACAACAAAACCCAATCTCAACGCTATGCCGTTCATGAAGAAATCGCCAATATGATGTCTGACCTTTTGGGGAAAGTTCCTGATCGTTGGCTATTTAACTTTGCTCATGTTCTAGTTGAGAAAAAAGGTTTATCTCGAGAGAAAACGCCCAGTCGATTTATTTTAGAAGTTTCTTTATACAGCATAGGAAATGCTTGGCGTTGGAACAAAAGCATTTCTAAGGACATGTTAGCCACTATTCTTCGCTGGAATTTCAATCGACTTCGTTGATTATAAGGTTAGAAAAGCATGAAAATTGGTTTTGATATTTCTCAAACAGGAAAAGATAAAACAGGCTGTGGTTACTTTTCCTATAGCCTGTTTCGGGCGTTATTAAAGGTGGAAAATGAAATATCGTATATAGCTTACCCCTCATTTGGAGATGGATATTGGGATCCTGATTGCTCGCTATCAGCTTGTTTTGATCATATTAAAAAAAACAAAGCAAGAGTTGCTTCGGGTCCACACCATACGAATCGCCGAGATGTGATTACTTTTTGGCGTAATACTCATATAGATTTGGATCAAGAACTAGGCAATCCCAGTATTATCCATGCTAATAATTTTTTTTCGCCACGCGGTCTTAGAAAAACAAAATTAATATATACATTATATGATTTGAGCTTTCTTGAATCGCCCGAATGGCATACAGAAAGCAATAGATTGCTGACATTTATGGGTGTGTTTCATGCATCCCTTTTTGCTGACGGAATTATTGCTATTTCAGAGTATTCACGTCAGCATTTTTTAGAATACTTTCCTTATTATCCTCAGGATCGTATTTGGACGGTTTCTTTGGCAAGTCGTTTCCCCTCGCCCATGTCAGGGGAGAAACCCCTGACGAAATTTTCCATCCTTCCTCGAAAATACTGGCTTAGCGTTGGGACACTTGAACCTCGAAAAAATCACCGCCGCTTATTGAACGCTTACGCCAAGTTAGTCTATAGTGCGAAAGGTGATTCCCTTCCTTTAGTGTTAGTAGGGGCAAAAGGTTGGAGAATGGAGCATTTGCAGTTATTAATTAAAAAATTACACTTGGAAAACCATGTGAAGGTTTTAGGTTATGTAGCTGATGCAACACTCCAATGGTTATATGAAAACAGTTTTGCTTTTGTATATCCCTCTCTTTTCGAAGGCTTCGGTCTACCTGTTTTAGAAGCAATGGCTATGGGAGCCGCGGTCATCACGTCTAATACGACATCACTTCCTGAAGTCGTGGGAGATGCAGGCTATTTAATTGACCCCTCAGATGAAGAAGCTATCTATAAGGCATTATTACTTTTCCAAGAAAATCAAGCATTACGGAACGAATACGCTCAGAAATCTCTTAAGCAAGCGGCTAAATTTTCATGGGAGAAAACGGCACAAACGGTTCTTTCTATTTATAAAGAAGTTCTCTCTTTGCCCAAACTATATTCACCTATAATCCCAAAGTAAATGCACACCTCCCTCATCTATCTCGGGCGGCGTGGGGCGGGAGGCATAATCAGCCTCGAGCTAGCACGGCATCTTTCGCCTCACATCCAAACATCTATCACAACCTCGTCCTTTGCCGAGCAAAAAGAACTTTGGCGTGCCGCGCAATACCCTCTGCTTGAAGTAGACACCTATCAGGGCGTAGCATCTGCTTTCAACTCCCTCTTATTTCGCCGCAAAATACATCACCTTGCTCAAAAAATAGCTCTGCAAAACCCTGATATTCTCCTCTTCCCCATGTTCCACCCGTGGAACTTTTTTCTCCAAAAACACCTCTCGCACATCCCCTCGGTCGTATACGTTCACGACCCTCAGCCACACCCAGATTTAACAGGGTGGATTTACAGCAAACTTGAGCAACAATCCATCAAGCAGGCACAGCAATGTATCGTTATGAGCGAAAATCTCATCCCCGCCTTGGTAAGTCGCGGTGTCCCCAAAGATAAAATAGATGTTGTCCCTCTGGGACCTCTAAACTTCAAAACTCCCGCCAAAGATAAACCTAGAACGTCTCCACGCCTATTATTTATTGGGCGTATTATGCCTTATAAAGGATTGGAAATTCTTCTACAATCTTACCGACATATCCGCAAAAAACACACTTGCTCCCTGCACATCGTTGGCGAGGGAAACCTTTCCCCATACAAAAAGAATCTAGATCTACTAGAAGATGTTAAAATTATTAATCAATGGATACCAGATACAGAAATAGGGCGATATTTTCAGCAATGCGATTTACTTGTCCTGCCCTACACCAGCGCATCACAATCCGGAATCATTCCCATAGCTGCAACATTTGGCTTGCCTGTAATCGCCACGCGGACGGGGGGCTTGCCCGAGCAAATTGACCATGGTCTTAACGGATGGCTGGTCCCGCCAAACGACGTGGACGCATTATCTGCGGCTATTGAAGAGGCGATAACGCATCCTGAAGAAGCTCAATTGCGAGGAAAAAGATTGCAGAAAAAGTATCAGACGCAGTTTAGTTGGGAGAAAAATGCCCTTCTCCTCATAAAAAGCCTCGAGAAAGCGCACCAAGCCGGAGGTCACGCGTGAATCAGATTCCACTTGTCACTATCGTCACGCCCTCTCTCAATCAAGGAAACTACATCCGCGCAACAATTGATTCCATCCTTTCACAAAATTATCCTAATCTTGAGTATTGGGTTATTGATGGTGGCTCTAATGATGAAACGCTAGAGATTTTACGTTCTTATGGCGAGCGCATTCACTGGGTTTCAGAAGCTGATGAGGGACAGTCTAACGCGGTTAACAAAGGCTGGCTACGCGCTCATGGTGAGATTTTAGGTTGGGTTAATGCTGATGATGTTTTGCTCCCCGGTGCGCTTCATCATGTAGTGAAATCTTTTGATGAAGAAGAGACTTGTGCTGTTGTGTATGGAGGTTGTTTCTATATTGATGCGCAGGGAAAAACCTTAGGGGAATATCCTACATACGCTTACGATTACGCTACTTTGCTTATTGAAGCTGAAAATTTTATTCCTCAACCTGCAACTTTTGTACGTCATCAGGCAGCGAAGAAGGTCGGATTATTGGACGAATCTTTACATTATGTAATGGATTTTGATTTTTGGCTACGTTTAGGTGCACGCTATAATTTTTGCTATCTACCCACACCTTTAGCTGCGTTGCGCATCCATGGTGCGACAAAAACAGGAACGACTATAGCGCGTTTTGCCCCCGAATTGGAACGTGTCTATCATCGTATATTCTCTTTACCTGAATTATCGACTGACTTACACGCGCAAGAGGCACGCGCTTGGGCATATCTTTATCATAGAGCGGCATCGTATAGTTTTTGGGGAGGTGCGCCCGCACGCGCACGAACTTACCTAAAAAAATCGTGGAGTGCGCTTCCTTTATGGCGAACGCGTAGTTTTTGGTTGTTAATGTTATTTTCGTTATTTGGACAAGCTGGATATAACGTGGCAGAACGCTTGCACGGGAATCCTTTTCACTCTAGATGAGAGAAAATATGAAGAAACCTCGTATTCTTTATCTTTCGGCGTTGCCCCTTGGGGTAGGCGGAATTGAGACACATCTTTTAGGTTTACTTGAAGCAGTTGCGCTGCAATATGAAACATTCCTATTTGCTCCTGCACAAAGTTCTTTTACAAAAGATGCCCTTGCAAGAAAATGTCAGGTTTCTTTTTGGCAAGTTGAAAAAACGGGAGATATTCGAGCATGGTTTACCCTTTTTTTCTTTTTGCGTAAAGTACGCCCCGATATTGTTCATGTTCATGATGCGCGTGCCGCATCAATTTTGCGTCCGCTTGCCGCACTCTTTTTTAATTTCCCCATTATCAATACGGTACATTTACCCCCCTATTATTATCAGTTTGAAGGGAAAACAGCTCGACTGCGCGCAAGAGTATATTCTATGGTGGAGAAATTTCTCAACCGCACGATGACCACGAAAATTATTTATGTGGGAAAGCATGTTTATGAGGAAGCATTAGCATTGGGTTATGCACGCCTTGCACAAGCTGAGCTTGTAGAAAACGGTATTGATCTCACGCCTTTTCGTATAGATTACACCCATCGCCGTAAGATGTTGCGGACACAAACAAAAACACCTCTAGACATGCCTGTATTTGTCTGTGTAGCACGTTTATCATCTCAAAAACGTCAGGATGTTTTGTTACACGCCGCTGCTATTTTGAAAAAAAACGGCATGGTATTTCATTTATGGTTAGTAGGTGAGGGACCAGAGCGGGTAGCCTTAGAGCATTTATCTCTGGAGTTAGGTTTATCAGATATCGTTATCTTCCATGGTAGCCGCACAGATATTCCTGCCTTACTTGCTGCAAGCGATGTGTTTGTCTTACTCTCAGATTACGAGGGGCGAACATTATCCGTTATGGAGGCACAAGCGGCAGGATTACCGTGTATTCTCTCGAACGTGGGAGATCACCCTTTTATGGTTCAGGAAGGGGAAACAGGTTTTATTGTACCGCCCCGTTCTCCGTCTGCGGCTGCGCAAGCAATGCAAAAGATGCTTACATCCGTGCCGCAGCGCATCGAAATGGGGGAAAAGGCAAAGAAATATGCTTTCACACATTTTGACAAAGAACTTCAACATAAGCAAAGCTTGAACATTTACGCAGCATTACTTGAAGAGAATGGTACAATTTTTAGCCATAGCAGAGAATAATTTACCCGTTCCTTAGTTTTTCCCCTTAATGAGATTTTAGATGGGGAGATTTAAATTATTAGCTTGCCTATTTTATAAAATATTTCTTTATGCTATCGTATGCACTTTTATGCCACCCTATAAAATTATCCTTATCGCCAATACAGATTGGTATCTTTATAATTTTCGACTTTCTCTTGCAAAATTTTTACGCGAAGAAGGTTTTGATGTCGTTTTGGTTTCGCCATCGGGGAAATTCGTGCCAAAAATTCAGGCAGAGGGCTTTCGGTGGGTACAGTGGAACGTTGGTAGGCAAAGTATTAACCCTTTTTATGAGATTAATGCTCTTTTAAATTTGGTGTCTATCTATCGTGAAGAGAAGCCGTCTTTGATTCATTTGCATACGATAAAAGCTGTTCTTTACGGATCTGTTGCGGCATGGCTGGCAGGTATCCCTGCGGTTGTGCGCTCAATTACCGGACGTGGATATGTGTTTTTGGGGGAAGATATTAAGGCTAGGATTTTGCGTCCCATTGTAAAATCAATCTATCGCTTTTCTCTACATTTTCCCAAAGGGATTACAATTTTTGAGAATGAAACTGACCGTGCGTATTTTGTTCAAGAAAAACTGGTTGATTTTGAAGATACAACACTTATCAAAGGAGTTGGCGTTGACACAGATTATTATGTGCAAATGCCTGAGCCTGAGGGAGTTCCTGTTATTGTATTAGCCAGCCGTATGCTATGGGACAAAGGTGTTGGGGATTTTGTAGAAGCGGCACGGTTATTAAAAGGGGAGGTTGACGCACGTTATGTGCTTGTCGGCGAACCGGATGAGGGAAATCCTGCAAATATAGAGCAATCTATCCTTGAAGCGTGGGAACGAGAAGGTATTGTAGAGTGGCATGGCTGGCAAGATGATATGCGGGCTGTGTTTTCATCAAGTCATATCGTTGTGCTACCGAGTTTCGGCGAGGGTGTTCCCACCGTTTTACTCGAGGCAGCAGCTTGTGGTCGCCCCATCATTGCGACAGATGTGCCGGGGTGCCGCGATGTTGTTCAAAATAATGAGAATGGCTTACTTGTCCCCGTTCGTAATCCTACTGCGTTGAGTGTTGCGTTAAAAGAGTTGGTACAATCTTCCACAAGACGGCAGGAAATGGGTGCGAAGAGTAGAATCTTAGCTGAGAAAGAATTTTCTATTACGAAAGTTGCACTTGAAACTTTAGATATTTATCTTCAAATTTTCCCTTAAAAGAGAGGACGTGCGTTGTCTACTTCACTCGCTCACGCTACACATATCTTTGAGATTCTAGGATTATCTATAACAATGGCTTTCATTCTTTCTCCTTTTGGGGTAAGGCTTGCTCGTAAGCTGAATTTGATAGACATCCCTGGCAGTTCTTCGCATAAACGTCACAAGTATCCAACCCCTCTTGCAGGAGGAATGGTCTTAATTATCAGTTTATTTGCAATTGCTACTTTTTTTTTACTATGGGACGACCCGCAAATCCGAGCGATATTGGTATCTAGTGTCATAATTTTTAGTTTCGGGTTATGGGATGATTTTCAGGGTCTGTCAGCATCACAAAAAATATTTGGTCAAGTATTGGCTTCTGTTTTGTTAATATGGCTCGGTGTTTCGGTACATTTTGTAGAAAATATCCACCTATCTTTATTAACAGATAATATGGTTTCTCTAGGAAATTGGGGAATTACAATTTTTTGGCTTGTGGTAGTGACGAATGCCTTCAATTTAATAGACAGTATGGATGGACTTGCTATAGGGCTTGGAGGTATTGCTTTTGCTTTTTTTACTGTTATTTCCTTCGCTTCAGGGCAATCAACTTTATCATCTTTAAGTGCAATCTTGCTGGGAATATGTATTGGTCTATATTTCTATAATATTTCACCCGCTCATCTGTTCTTAGGAGATTCTGGTTCCCAAATGCTAGGATTTATATTAGCTTCTATCGCCATATTGTATAACCCCGAAGGGTTACCACAGGCATCTTCTTGGTTTGTCCCAATTTTATTATTAGGTGTGCCTCTTTTTGATACGACTTTGGTTGTTTTTTCTCGCTTATACAGATATAAACCGATATTTCAAAGTGATTTGGGACATACTTATCACCGATTAATAAGACTTGGCTTAGATAGCCGACGCGCAGTGTTGCTTATGCATACATGCGCCCTTCTTTTGAGTTGTGTTGCCATTGTGGCATTGTCTATGAATCACTTTGTTAGTAACACATTATTCTTTGTCACAATCACAATAGGACTTTTTGTCTTATTATTTTTAGGCTTAAAGCCGATAGACTGAAAAACATGAAAACATCAAAGATTATTCCCATTCATTTTTTCTTGACTGCCGCTCAAGGAATCATTGTTTCTGTTTTTCTTCTTAGTGCTCAATCTGATATTAAGAACAGCGTGTTTTTAGGATATTCGTTAGAACGATTGGTGTTAGCGGGAGGCGTTCTTGCTATAAGTTGTCTTTTTTTTATGCTTGCTATCTTGTACCTGCGTAAACCTGTATGGCACAATAAAATTATATTACTCTTCATGCAGAAGAATAATGCAATAGTGGTGGCGTTTCTTGTCTTGTCTGTTAGCGGAGTACTTTTTTTGCTCCCAAACTATCGCTTTGGAAGTTACGAAGTCTATTTTTTGAAACTTTTCCCAATACTCATCTGGGGAGAGGTGTTCTCTATACAAACCCTACTTATATTTGCCGTCATTCATGAGAAAAAACTGCTAAACTTGTCTTTAATGCTTCCCTCAAGAAGAGTATTCATTTTTGTTGGGTATGTTTTTTTTCTTTTTTTGATAGTATGGGGGGGAATCGCTATATCTGGTGTTGGCATTATTCCGGATGACCGTTATTGGAATGTTGCCTCTGTTCCTATTTTAAATGAACAAATTCTCATGGTGATTTTAGGTAGTTTGTTTTTTGTAACGGGACTTTCCTTTCTGGAGAATAAATATCCCGATATCTATATCATAAAAAAACAAAATGTCATCATCTTTTTCTTATTATGGGGGATTACTGCTCTAATATGGATTCAAAATCCTTTGCCTCATAATTTTTTTGCTCCTGGTCCATATCCTCCAAATAACGAACTTGCTCCGTTTGCCGATGCGGCGACGTTTGATTTGGGTGGACAATTTGCCTTGATTGGGCAAGGATTATTTAATGGTGTTTTTTTTGACCGTGTGTTACTTTCTGGTTTTTTAGTTTTTTTACATACGCTTGCCGGTCAAAATTACAGTCAGGTAATCACTCTTCAGGTTGCAATCTTTGCCATTTTGATTCCCATTTTATATCTTCTGGGAAGCAATTTATACAACCGTATTTCTGGAATTGCGCTAGCCTTATTTAGTTTGTTTAGAGTAAGTAACGCGATTTCCTCTAGTACAATAATTCAATCCTCACATCCTAAATATATGTTAACCGAATTCCCGACCAGAATATTAATAGCCTTATTTATATTGTGGCTTGTGTTGTGGGTGAAGCGTAAAAATACAAACACTTCATACCTCATAGCGGCAGGAGGAGTTCTTGGGTTAGGAATAATGCTCCGAACCAACGTTTTCTTATTGTTTTTGGTTGCATTTGCTTTTATATTAATTCGAAACGATATTCCTTTGCGGAATAAAATGAAGTTTGGTTTTGTATTCACCATGGCTTTTTTTATAACTATTTCTCCATGGATGTGGCGTAACCAACAAGTTGCCAACACGCCTTTTTTCTTTCTTCCCCGATTTGAAAACGTTCTTGGTGAACGATATTCGCAAGAACTCCCAGAGGGCAAGCCTGATATAAAGACGCATTCACGGATAGTCGGGGAGAATGTACGGAATTATAGTAATCTTAAAGCATCAGAGTTTTCGACCGATATAGCACATTTTACAATGAACCATTTCTTTCACAATATTGTTACAAGCGTTATGATGCTACCTACATCGCCTATCTTTCACGATCTCAATCATACTTTAAAAGAAGCCTATCCTTATTGGAACAAAGTTAATGGACAGTGGCTTGGCCAATTAACGATAATATCTAAGATATACCTGACGTTTAATCTATTTATAATTGCTCTTGGTGTGGTCTTAGCGTGGGAAAGATGGCGTTCTATTGGGCTTATACCTCTTGCCGTATTTCTGACTTATTACCTATCTAACGCTTTAGCGCGCACTTCAGGTGGACGCTATCTTGTTCCCGTTGATTGGGTGGTGTTACTTTATTTTGCAATTGGATTAATGCAAATTGTTCTTTGGGGTATGGCTTTGTTTCAAGTAAATATATCGTTAAAAGAACCTACTTTTTCTCTCGGGAAGACCTCGCTTTGGATGGGAGGGGTTTTGTCAATACTACCTTTTTTCTTTATTGTTTTCGGCGTAACAGTTGTGGATCGGAAAATCCCACAACGTTACCCTGAGCGTACGAAAGAGGAGACAATGACAGAAATTATCGAAGACGGATGGTTAAAACAAACAAATATCTCAAAACAGGAATTGTTTCTTTTTTTGCAACAGCCAACTGCGAGAGTGTTTTTAGGCCGTAGCCTCTACCCTCGTTTTTATCAGATCGGCGAAGGCGAGCATTCTGCGGGGAAAGACGCTTTTGAAGATAAAGATTTCCCTCGCATTACCTTTACAATGATTGGGCAATTTGGGCAAACAGGTGTTATCCTTCCTCTTGATGAATCGCCTGCTTATTTTCCAAATGCCTCAGATGTGATTGTAATTGGGTGCCAGCATCCCATTGAAGGATATATTTCTCCCTATATAGATGCGTTTATGGTTATTCTCCTCGATGGGGACCAAGAAACAGTCTATACGCGTGAACCGGAGCTTCAATTCCAATGTCCACTCTCTGAGCCGGTTTGCGATGGAAATCGGCAATGTAGATAAGACCATTGTGCAATACGTTTTACGAGCGAATTTAGATTGTAGAAAAAAC
>JAOZOM010000228.1 GCA_029933275.1 Anaerolineales bacterium
GGAGCAAGAATCCCCAAGGGCGTTCTGCTGGTCGGTGCGCCGGGAACAGGCAAAACGCTGATGGCGAAAGCTGTCTCAGGTGAAGCCGGCGTTCCTTTCTTCTCCATCTCTGGTTCAGAATTTGTCGAGATGTTCGTCGGTGTTGGCGCAAGCCGCGTCCGCGATCTTTTCGAGCAGGCGAAGAAACATGCCCCTTGTATCATCTTTGTTGATGAAATTGATGCGGTCGGTAGGCAACGTGGTGCAGGATTGGGCGGTTCGCACGATGAACGTGAGCAAACCCTTAATCAGATGCTCGTCGAAATGGATGGATTTGACACCGAAACCAACGTAATCATGATCGCGGCGACCAATCGCCCGGACATCCTTGACCCAGCCTTGCTACGGCCTGGACGCTTTGATCGACGCGTGATGATGGATCGCCCCGATATGAAAGGGCGCGAAGAAATTCTTAATGTACACGTCAAGGGCAAACCCCTCGATCCCGATGTAGATTTAGGTTCACTCGCTCGCGGCACTCCCGGATTTGTAGGTGCAGACCTTGAAAATTTGGTCAACGAAGGTGCGCTTTTAGCTGCTCGCCGCAATAAGAAAGTGATTGAACAAGAAGACCTAGAAGAAGCAATCGAACGTGTTGTGATGGGACCAGAACGGAAATCCCGCCTGATTTCAGAAGAAGAAAAGAAGATTATTGCCTATCACGAAGCTGGGCACGCTGTAGTTGGCAACGCGATTGCCGAAGCTGACCCCGTCCAAAAAGTGACCATTATCGGTCGTGGACAAGCTGGCGGCGTAACTTGGTTCCGTCCCGATGAAGAGCGGATGTTGCAATCTCGTAAGAAGATGATGGCAACCCTCGCTTATGCTCTCGGCGGACGTGTCGCTGAGGAAGAAGTCTTCGATGATATTACCTCTGGCGCATCCAGTGATCTCGAACAAGTTACAAAAATGGCGCGCACGATGGTTACTCGTTTTGGCATGAGCGATGAGCTTGGTTTGATGACCTATGGTCAAAAAGAAGAATTGGTTTTCCTCGGTCGTGAAATTTCAGAACAGCGCGATTATTCTGATGCGATTGCTGAAAAGATTGATGTTGAAGTCCGCAAATTGGTGGATACAGCCTACAAAACCGCTAAGAAGATTTTGAAGAAATATCGCAAGGAATTGAATCAGGTTGCTGAATCTCTCATCGAAAACGAAAATATCAGCCGTGAAGAGTTTGAAGCTATCTTCCCGCCACCCTTTGAAAAGAAAAGCGGCACGCCGCAAATTCAGTAAATAGCGTTCAACAATCAGTAAATAGTAAAAAAAAGAGGCTTTCATTTTGAAAGCCTCTTTTTTGATTCTACTGACCACTGATTATTGAAAACAGAATAGTAATCTACTTCTCCTCAGCTTCCTTATGCTGCCTGACCAACTCACGGCGTAAAATTTTGCCGACTGTTGTCTTGGGAAGCTCGTCACGGAATTCAACATGCGAGGGGACTTTATATTTTGCCAAAGTTTCTTTCGCAAAATCTCTTACTTCTTCTACTGTCATTGTCTCACCGGGTTTGACAACGACCCAAGCCTTAACCGTTTCCCCGCGATAGGGGTCAGGGATGCCCGCTACGCCAACTTCCAAAACTTTCGGATGTGCAGAAATTGCCTCTTCAACCTCGCGGGGCCAAACTTGGAATCCGCCCGGTTTGATGAGTTCTTTCTTGCGGTCTACGATATAGAAATATCCGTCCTCATCCATGCGGGCGATGTCGCCAGTGTATAGCCAAGTTTTCCCATCACGTTCACGAAGTGCATTGGCGGTTTCGGTGGGCATATTATGATAACCGTGCATCACTTGTGGACCACTGACAACCACTTCACCAATTTCGCCGGTCTTCATTTCGGTTTCACCGTCATCAAGGTTGATGATTTTGCAAATTACGTCAGGGAGTGGCATTCCGATTGAGCCGGTTTTATTCACGCCTTCCAGCGGGTTACAATGGGTAGCGGTGGGGGCTTCAGAGAGACCATAGCCTTCGAAAACTTTCCCGCCGGTGAGTTCTTCAAATCTCTCTTTCGTTTCTCGCATTAATGGAGCAGAGCCAGAGATACAGGCTTTGATGGAAGAAAGATCGTATTTTCCTGCTAAAACATCGGGATTATTATTAATCGCATTATAAAGCGTTGGTACAGCGGGGAAAATGGATGCGTGATATTTGCTGATATTCTCCAGCAGATCTTTCAGGTCGCGCGGGTTTGGCACCATTACAAGAGATGCACCCGTTGCCATCGCAAAATTCATCCCTGAGACCATGCCGTAAACATGAAAAAGTGGAATTGCCATTAAGACAACCTCGCCGCCAACTTTGAGGCCGGGCATCCATTTTGTAATCTGCAAGGAATTCGCCACGATATTGCGATGTAATGCGACCGCGCCTTTTGGTACGCCCGTTGTTCCGCCGCTATATTGGAACAAACAAGAATCATCGGGACCAATATCCAGTTTGGGACGATCCGCAGGCGTATATTTGGCAAGCAAGTCTTTCATCCAGAGATCGCCTTCGGCAAGTCCGCCCTCGATGCGATGTCCGCCTTTCTTTTCTACAGCGAGCGTAAAGAGCACGCGCGTTAGAGCCGGGAGCGTCTCTTTCAGATTCGTTACAATTACAGTTTTGATCTTTGTCTGATCCTGTGCTGATTTAACCGTCTGATAAAAATTACTCATCACCAGCATTATTTCGATACCGGCATCATTTGCCTGATGGGCAATTTCCTTTGCCGTATATAGCGGATTAGAAGCAACGACAACCCCGCCTGCTTTTAGCACGCCGTAATATGCCATCACAAATTGGGGCGTATTGGGCATAAAAATACCCACGCGGTCACCTTTTTTCACGCCTAAATTGGCTAAAGCACCCGCGAGGGTATCTGTAATTTCATTCATCTCCTTATAAGAGATTGTCGCGCCTTTAAAAATTGTACATGCTCTTTCTGGGAATTTTTCGGCACTTTCTTCTAAAAAATGGAACAAAGGTTTTTTAGGATACTCAATATGCGTTGGCACTCCCTTGTCGTAATTCTTGATCCACGGATACTCCATCAGAACACTCCTCTTTCACTATGGCGATTTGATAAAAAAGTAACGCCTCTATTATACTGGAAAAAAATTATAACTCCTATTTTTTGAGAAGATAC
>JAOZOM010000039.1 GCA_029933275.1 Anaerolineales bacterium
CGTAACGCGTAATGAAAGACATTACGAAACACATCAAGGCACCAAATAAATCGTCATCTCCCCTTGCGAGAAAACTGGTTCAAGATATTGCTGGAATTTTTGCTCATCTACGCGATAAGTAGAGCGTTCAAGCCCGCCCACGATCACATAACGCACCTCGTATTGTGCCAAAAGCCGCTTCGTCTCCTCCCAATTGGAAAGCGTATAGATTTTTTCAATATCGCTTTGCCGCGAACCCATCTCCTCGTAGCCGCCGCGCCATTGCGATTCGTGTCCGGGCCACCCAAGCACGGTGGGGAGACCGCTGTTGGTCGAAATTCGCGCATAGCCGGTATAACTCCCGCCGACCGCTTCGAGCAGAACGCCATCAGGCGCGGTTTCTAGCCATGCAATCGCGGCGGTCTCGTCCGGCTGAACATGTGCGGCACTGTTTAGCGTTAGCGGCTGGTCAAAATGCGCTTTGGCAAGCACCCCGTAAACCGGATAAACCAACGCCATCGCCAGCAGAAAAATGAAGCCAATTTGATAGGCTCTATACTTCTTGAGCAGGATTGCGCTCCCGTATGCCGCCGCCAAACTCCACAAAAGCCACGCTTGATAATAGAATTTGAAAATCGTATTCATTCGCGTTCCGAATTGGTCGCGTAGATAAAGATATTCAGGAGCGATGACAAGGAGACTGCCCAAAAGAATTAATAGGAGGATGAAGGACACGGGACGCGCCTGCCCCGAATCTTGCTCGGCGTTTTTCGGCATTTTCTTGAAGAAAAGCAAAGATACCGCTCCCCCCGCGACGAGAAACAGAGTCAATCCCCCTGCGAAATAGTTGAGACGAAGAGCTGTAGCCCGTCTAAATAGCTCCCCAACCCCCGTCAGCCCCTGTGATTGGATCAGCGTGGCAGCCAAGCCAGAGTTCGCGATGGAGGCTGCCCAAGCGATGATCCACGAGAAAAGCCAAAGGGCAAAAAGCAAGCCGAAAACGAGTCCGAACCCTAGCTTCCAGTTAATTTCACCGCGCCAGAGCTGAATCATCCATAAGAAAATGGGAATGAATAATGTCCCGAACATCACCCAAAGATGTGCGCCGCGAGTCGGGTTGATTAAGTTGGGGAGGATGCCGCCCGCTTGGGAGGCAAATCCGAGATAAAAGGGGAGGTAAAGGGCGATGGCAGCGATGCCGGTCAGCATCCCAAAATAGAGGAAATCTTCGAGGCGTTCCCAATGCCAGCCCTCGCTATTTGCACGAGAAAAAGCATACGCGGCGGCAATTAACGCGGCGGCGGGGAGGATATCCCAAGTGTTGAGAAAAGCGAGACCGCCAAGAACGAGGGCGGTGATGAAGAGACCGGCCGGGGAGAGGCTAAAACGGAAGTTGAAGAGTTTTGTTTCGCCGTGCCAACCGCCGATGAAAATATAGAATGCGAGGGCGATGGCGAGCAATGCGAAGGGAATTGCGAGGACGTGCGGATGGAGATCGCCGAGTAGAAAGGAGAAAAAGGGGAATTCGTCAATGACTTCTTGCTGGCTACCGAGTAAATCAAAATCTTGGATGACGCGCGAGGCGCGCCACCACCACCAAAATCGTTCGGGGATGGGAGTGAGGGTGGTGGGGTCTTCGTTAAGGTTTTTGATATTGAGCCATGTCCAGAAATTGGGCGCACCAGAGACCCAGAGAATTCCTTTTTGGTGGATGAGTTCGAGAAAACCTTCAAAATTGGAGACGAGGAGAAGAAAGAGAGGCGCGAGAAGGGATGAATTTTGAATTTTGATTTTTGAATTATCTGAAATCTGAGGGCTGAGGTCTAAAGTCTGAAAAGAAAGCAGATTGTAGAGAATACCGTATGCGCCGATGGCACTAAGCGCAAAGATGAGCGCGGTCATTAGGTTGAAGGCGATGCTTCCGGCAGTGGCGGTTAATTTGGCGAGCATGGCGGTTAATATATAGCCAAAATGATAATAAGAGATACCGTAACCAGAGAGCCATGGGTCGCGCGGCGGGAAGGTGGGGGAGCGCAAAATCGCGTTGATGAAAGCGAGTTCCATCGGTTTTTCGGTGCCGAGAGCTTCGGGATTTGCCGCGCGGAGCAAAGCGAGTGCGCCGAAGGCGAAGAAAAAGAGGCTTTCTACCGTGATAACAAGGCGAGCGTTGGATTTTAGCCAGTTGAGGAGATTGGAGATTCGATATTCGTCACTTCGATTTAGCGACCAGAAACTTAACCCCGCTAAAACTGCCAAACCGAGCAAAATCCCGCCGAGATTGTTTTGGGCGATACCGAGCGAGGTGAGCATCCAAAATGCGTAGCCCCAGATGAGCATTCCCGCGGCACGAGAGAGGCTATAACCGCGATCTGCAAATTTAGAGAAGAGACGATAGCTGAGGGGAAAGGTGAGGAGACCGAGCAGGGTGATGGTCAGATACCAGAGGAGGAAATTTAGCATGAGGGATTAGGCTTTGGGGAAGGTGAAGATGCCCTTTGCATCTGGAGAGAAATCGCGAGTTTCTATGACAGCATCCAAATTCAGCGCGCCGTAGATATGGGGAAATTCCCCATGCAAAGAGGTAGGAGCGGATTCGGGCGCGGGATGTGCGGGCGGATCCCATTGCAGGGGTGCGGTCAAACGCGCCGGGTCGATGACGAGGAGGATTAATCCGCTTTGGGCGGAATAAAAAGCATTTGCGACCAGTGCGGCTTGAGATTCTGTCGAGCAGTGGATGAATCCCTCGCTGGTTAAACTTTCGGGACGATATTCGCCGATTTTCTGAGCTTTTGCCCAGTCGACGCGAGGGGTGATATGGTAAATGATGGACATTTTTTACCTTCTAGGATTTTTGCTATATTTTATCATTTTAGAGAAAATGAACCCATTCTTCCCTTGAGAGGAAGGGTTGAATGGGGAGAATGGGCTTACGGGCAATTAAAATCCGCCTGTCCAAATTCTTGGTGGTTAGGATCGTCAATATAAAGATAAGCAGTGAAACTCCCCGCGTGCGGACAGGCTGACCAAAGATAAGAAACTTCTTCTGTTCCTGCAGAGGAAAAGGCGATTTTCTCTATCGTGATTGCAATATCCGCTTGCCCTGATTCGCGAAGAATCCAGTGGTATTCTACTTCGCCCGCTTTATTGGCAGTGATTTTTGCGGTCAGAGCCGCGCCACGTCCGCTGATATAGTAAGCATCTAGATCCTGAACGCTGGTGACAGCGAAAACAGCATCGCCGACTTTGATTTGGACGTAGATCTTTGCAAAAAGAACCCCTGTAGCATTTTTAATTTGCCAATTGCCGGTATAGCTTCCATCGGTGGCAGGTGCGGAGAGATTGACAGAAATATCAATTGTCTCGCCAGGTGCGACATTTGCGGTGAGCGGTTGAGGTGATGCACCGCCCAACTGTGCGCCACCATCAAAAACAAGGGCGTAGCCGGTCGTCCACGTGCAAGTTCCGATGTTTTTAACGCGCCATGTTTTCGTAAAAGGCTCATTCGGCGTGAAGATGGTGCCGTCCGGCACAGTTACATCCTTAACAAATGCGGCTTTATCACAGTTGCTCTCGGTTGAAATAGCAGTTGGTGCATTTGGCGTGAAGGAGGGTGCAAGAGGCGGTGGTTGCGATGGCGGCGTTTCTGTTTGAAGGCTATCCATGGCAATCTGAGTGAGTTGAGATGAAGCTGTCTCAGCCGCGGCGGTAAAAATGATATTAGGGTCGTTTGCCTCTGGCTTGCTGGATGGAAGGGTGCAAGCGAAAATGAGCAAGGTAGCAAAAGAAAGCAAAGAAAACAGTGTTTTTTTAGACATAAGAGCCTCTTTGAAAAATAAATTACTCACTCAATTGTACATCATGCTTTCGAGAAAGCTATGGGAAAATTATGTCAAAATCGCTAAAAAAAAACGCCCCAAAGGAGCGTTTTCTGACCGAACTTTGACGCGTTTTTACATCTTTTCAGGTTGCGCCCCCGCCATCCACAAACCGAGTTCTTCGCGGCTGGTATCTTTGGCATCAACCACTGCCACAATTTCGCCGCGATACATTACCGCAATTCGATCTGCCAGCGAAAGAATTTCATCCAATTCTGCCGAGATGACCAAAACGCCAACCCCCTCGTCACGCATTTTGATAATTTCCTTGTGGATATATTCGATAGAGCCGACATCCAAACCACGCGTAGGTTGATTGGCGACCAAAACCTTAAGCGGACGGCTGAACTCGCGCCCAATGATCACCTTTTGCTGATTGCCGCCTGAGAGCGTGGATGCTTTAACTTCCGGTCCTGGGGCTCGAACATCGAAGCGTTCAAGAAGCCCGAATGCGTTCTCAAGAACGGCTTGCTGATTGCGTATCAGCATTTTCTCGGCGAAAGGCTGTTGATAATAAGTGCAAAGAACGAGATTATCGGCTAAATCGTAAGGAAGCACCAAACCGTGCTTATGCCGATCTTCGGGGATGTGTCCCATCCCATGCTCTACGAGATAGCGCGGTTTCTTGAAGGGAATCACTTCATCGGCGAGGGTCACTCTCCCCGAATCCACATCGCGTAGACCGGTAATTGCCTCGACTAATTCTGTTTGTCCGTTCCCCTGCACACCCGCGATTCCCAAAATCTCACCAGTGCGAACTTCAAAGGAAATGTTTTTGACCACATCCAAACCGCGCTCATCTTCAATACTCAAATTCTCTACTTCAAGAACAATCTCCCCCGGCTTGGCGGGTGTTTTCTCAACTTGGAGGAGAACATCACGTCCCACCATCATTGCGGCGAGACCTTTTTGATCAGTTTCTTGGGGCGTGGTATGTCCTACAACTTTACCGCGCCGCATTACTGTAATTCGATCTGCTACATTTAGCACTTCTTTTAATTTGTGGGTAATGAAAATAATCGAAACACCCGTTTCGGTGAGTTGTCGCATCACGCGGAAAAGGTCTTCGGCTTCTTGCGGGGTTAAGACCGCGGTCGGTTCGTCTAAAACGAGAATACTTGCTTTGCGATAAAGAGCCTTCAAAATCTCTACACGTTGCTGAACACCGACCGGAATATCTTCAACGATGGCGTCCGGATCTACTTCCAATCCGTAGGCTTTGGAGATTTCTAAAATCTCTCGGCGGGCGCGACGTAAATCCAAACTGGAGCCTTTGGTCACCTCTGAGCCGAGAATCATATTTTCGGTTACGCTGAAAACAGGCACGAGCATAAAATGCTGATGCACCATGCCGATTCCGTAGTTAATTGCATCGCTGGGACCGTTGATTTCAACCACTTTATTATTAACTAAGAATTCACCTTCGTCTTGTGAATATAAGCCATAGACGACATTCATCAAGGTGCTTTTTCCGGCACCGTTCTCGCCAAGCAACGCGTGGATTTCTCCCTTGCGGAGTGTGAAACTAACATCGTCGTTGGCGATTACGCCGGGGAAGCGTTTGGTAACGTGGCGAACTTCGAGAGCTAAAATTTCTTCGCTCATCGTCTACTCCTTCTCGTATGGAACGCCATCCGCAGCGGGGACGTGGGTACGTCCGACAAATCCCGCCAAAACGACGATGGTCAAAACATAAGGCAAAATGCCGATGAATTGATGAGGGACATTAATACCCGCAAACTGCAATTGGGTTTGCATCGCGCTCGCAAAACCAAAGAGCAAAGCCGCACCCCATGCGCCCAATGGCGTGAATTTTCCGAAGATCATCACCGCTAATGCAACAAAGCCGCGCCCGTTGGTCATATTGCGCTCAAAAGAGCCGACTGCTTCCAATGTTAGGAACGCACCGGCTAAACCGGCAATCGCGCCGCCAATAATCACATTTACATAGCGGACTTTGAAAACATTGATGCCGAGCGTATCTGCGGCGCGAGGATGTTCGCCTACCGCTCGCGTACGAAGTCCCCATTTGGTGTAGAAAAGGATATAGTGAACGAGAATGACGAGAACGAAAGTTGCGTAGGTGATGGGGGGATTGTTGAAGAGCGCAGGTCCGACAATGGGAATATCAGCCAAGGGTCCGAGAGGAATTGGTTGCAGCTTCCCGTTTGTGGTTAAACCAACTTGATAGAAATATCCAGTTAGACCGAGCGCAAGGATATTGATAACCGTCCCGCCGATGATCTGATCCATTTTTAGGGTCACGGACATATAGGCGAGAAGCAAGCCCATAATTGCACCAGTGATAATTGCCGCGAAAACGGCGAGGAGGAGGTTGCCTGTCCAGACGTTGACGAGAAATCCGATAAAGGCACCGAGAAGCATCTGTCCCTCGATCCCGATGTTAATCACCGCGGAGCGTTCCCCCAACAAGCCGCATAATGCGCCCAAAACAAGGGGCGTAGATTGACGAATTGTTGAGGCAAGTACTGCTTCGGTGATATTTTCATTGAGACTATATTGCCAAATGATGATAACGACAACACTTAGTACAATGCCAAGCGTCATGCCCCATTGCTTGAGAAAACGTTTCCACGGGGAAACAGGGGCTGGGAGAGTAGTAGTTGTTTGCATAAGGTTCGCTCCCTATTGTTGTCCCCATCCACTGAGGGTGATTTTTTCACCACTCTCAGCTTTTGTGCGGAGAATTTTACGAACAATCATATCAGCTGTGACAAAAAAGAGCATCAGGGCTTGAATAACGTCCGTAATTTCTTTGGCTACGCCAGCGTTGAATTGCATTGTGCTGGCTCCGGCTTTCATTGCACCGATTAAGATTGCAGCGGGGATAATCCCGAATGGATGCGTTTTACCGAGCAGAGCGATGGTAATCCCGTCAAAACCGAGACCAGCATTGAAACCCGGCTGATAACGACCAACGATGCCGAGCGTTTCGATGCCCCCACCCATTCCCGCTAGAAAACCACTGATGACCATCGTGAGGGTGACGGTAAATGCGACTTTCATCCCGGCATATTTTGCGGCATGTGGACTAAGTCCAACGGTACGAATCTCGAACCCTAGGGTTGTTCGCCATAAAAGCCACCATACGAGCACCGAAGCTAATACCGCTAAAAAGAACCCAAGCGGAATCTCGCCAATCGAGGGAATCTTAGCACTATCTAAAATTGCGGGGGTACGAGCGATAACATTTCCGCCGGATGTGTCTTTGAGCGGACCATCGGCGATATAGTCGGTGATATTGATAGCGACATAGTTCAACATGATGGTCGTGATGACCTCGTGCGCCCCCGTATAGGCTTTGAGTACACCTGGGATGGCGGCAAATAACGCCCCTGCTGTTGCTCCAGCCAAAAGAGCCAGTGTAGCGTGGAGGAAGGGAGGTAACCCCTTAATCATGAACCCCGCCACAGCAGAAACGAGTGCCCCGAAGAGAAGTTGTCCCTGTGCGCCGATGTTGAAGAGACCGGCTTTAAACGCGAAGGCTACCGCTAACCCGCTAAAAATAAGCGGAGTTGCTTTTGCGAGGGTGCGCCCAAAGGCTTTCATGTTGCCAAAGGAGCCTTCAATCAGTGCGGCATAAGCCCTGAAGGGATTTGCGCCTGAAATGGCGAGAAGAACTGCACCGATCACCAGTGCTAATAGCACCGCTGCCAATGGAATCGCCATTACTCGCCACAAAGCACTTAACCACGCCTTAAAAGACTGGCTACCTTCTTCGGAAGTTTGTTGATCATCCATATAAACATACCTTCTTTAATGGTGAAATAGTCAAGCCTGAATTTTACCTTGCATTGAGGAGGGCGTAAAGCAAAAACGAAGGGTGAACGGAAAAAGGTACGCCTCCTGCAACCTTTCAGCTACTTTTTACAGCGTTGCTTAAAACCCCTAAACCCTCAATATCCACATCAACTTTATCACCGTCTACGAGTGCGCCGACTCCAGCAGGGGTGCCAGTGAAAATTATATCGCCGGATTCGAGGGTCATCACCGAGGAGACGAAGGCGATGATCGTGTCAACGCTAAAGACCATATCTCGCGTGGATGCCATTTGGCGCATCTGTCCATTAACGCGACAGGTGACCACCGCATCGGCGGGATCGAAATCGGTATCAATCCAGGGACCGAAAGGGGCGAAGGTGTCGAAGCCTTTCCCACGCGTCCATAAACGGTCAGCACGTTGGATGTCACGCGCGGTGACATCATTTCCAATCGTATAACCGAGAATATGCTCTTTTGCCTCTTCTGGGATGATATTTCGCCCGCGTTTGCCGATTACTACGACCAACTCCGCTTCATGTTCCACTTGTTGAGATTGATGCGGCAGGATGATCACGCCATCCGGATTATTAATCGCGGAGGGAGGCTTGAAAAATATCAGCGGTAATTCGGGGACTTCAGCATTATGCTCTTTGGCGTGTGCAGCATAATTGCGCCCGACACAAATAATTTTACTCGGTTGGGCAGGGGCGAGGAGGGTGGCTTCAGCGAGCGGAGTGGTTGCCTCGAGACGGCGAAACTCGCCGAAAAGGTCGCCTTCGATATCGCCGATTTTATCTTCGAGCAGCCAGCCGTAACGCGGGGATTTCTCTTCTGTTTGGTAACGTACAAAACGCATAGGGATTCCTCCAAGATAGATAAAAATAATACCTGTAGTTTAACACAAAGTCGTGTATAATATGCGGCGCACGAGGGACACTTACTTATTGCACCCTGAACGGATGCTTGAGTGTACGCTATTCAAGTAAGTAGAGTTTTTTCCTTTGTTGGTATTCTCTAGTTCCTTGAAAAAAATGTGTTAGGGCGCTTAGCTCAGTTGGTTAGAGCACCTCGTTTACACCGAGGGGGTCGGGGGTTCGAGTCCCTCAGCGCCCACAAAAAAGCCAGTCAAATTATTGACTGGCTTTTTTTATGCCAATACAGTCCCCTCCATTTGTAATAGCCATTTCTTGATAGCCAAACCGCCGCCATAGCCGCGTAGCTTTCCGGCTGCGCCTAAAACGCGATGACAAGGAATCACCAAAGGCATGGGATTTGTCGCCTCGGCACGTCCCACTGCTCGCGCAGAACGTGGTTTTCCAATTTGCTCTGAAATTTTCCCGTAGGTACTCGTTTGCCCATAGGGAATTGCGAAAGTCGCCAAAAGAACCTCTCGTTGGAAAGGACGCATCCAAGACCAATCAATCTCTATGGTGAATTGGCGGCGTTCTCCTGCCAAATATTCGTTCAGTTCTTGAGCTATTTTTGTCAATTTGTGTGGGTTTTCTTCAATAGACATTTTTAGGCGGCGAGTTAGATAATCCAATAATTTAGCACGGTTTGTCTCCCACTCCACCGCGACCAATCCCCGCTCAGAGCAGGCGAGCCAAATCTCCCCGATGGGCGTATCTTTTAGACTGTTGAAATAAATCGTAGCTGCGGGTGAATTTGCCATGGGCGCCTCCAGAATATTCTTTTCTATTGTAGCAGAAGAAGATGAACCATGAGGAATCCTTTCCCTTCAAGGGAAGGGATTTTCGAGAAAAAAAATACATTTTCCTTACACAAATGATAACTAGGGGGTGTCCGTAGGGTAATCGTAGGGTAAGCGTCAAGCAGACTCTTAATGCCTATGTTAATATATTGTCAAGAAGTGATTTCTCTTCTCCTCCTTTCAAAAGAGAGCCAAGGTCGGCGTCCTTGGCTCTCTCGATTTAATCTAAAATCACGGGGTATAATGCAGAAAAAAATTAAAGGATAACTATGACTATTCAATTGACTATCATCGGTTTGGGGCAAATCGGCACATCCATTGGGCTGGCTCTTTCTGAGCATAAAAGCCTCCTGCGAGTGGGTCACGATAAAAAGATGACCACCGCCAAAACTGCAAAAAAAATGGGCGCAGTAGATAAAATCAATCGCAATCTCCCCAGTTCTGTACGGGATGCGGATATCATCATTCTGAGTTTGCCTTTTAGCGAGATCAGGGAAACTTTGGGTTATATCAAAGAAGATTTGAAAGAGGATGTGGTGATTCTGGATACCGCACCGAGCAAAGTGGCAACGAATAAATGGGTGCGAGAGATTCTTCCGGCGGGATGCGCGTATATCGGGCTTGCTCCCGTTATCAATCCCTTTTATCTCGACGAGAAAGAGGTCGGCGTTAACGCGGCTCGAGCCGATCTTTTCGAGAAAAGCGTCACGATGATCGCCGCATCGCCCACCGCTTCGGGAGCCGCGATTCAACTTGCGGCGGATTTGGTGCAGCTTTACGGCTCACATCCTCTTTTTGCTGACATCGCCGAAGTGGACGGGGTGATGTCATCTGCACATCTCTTGCCACAGTTGGTCGCATTTGCTTTGCTTGATGCAACGGTAGATGCGCCGGGGTGGGGGGAAGCACGCAAATTTGCAGGGCGAGCCTATGCTGCTACAACGGAAGCAAGCCCAAAAAACGAGGGTACCGCTTCTTTATCCCATGCCGCCCTAATGAATAAAGAAAACGTCAATCGCGTTTTAGAGGGGATGATCGCATCCCTCCAAAATATCCAAAAAATGATTGCAGATGATGATGTCGATGCGCTGATTGAGCTTTTGTCGCAAGCCGAAAAGGGACGTGAAAAGTGGTTAAACGAGCGCAGGTCTGCCGAGTGGTTGCTACGCGGCGAAAAGGGCGATCCCGTGCAATTAGGCGGAATTGCCGAGCGGTTCTTTGGTTTTAAGCAGAGAAAGCCGATTAAATAATGCCTTTTTTTTGCTATATGGTTGAGTGTGCAGACGGGACTTTTTATACCGGCTGGTCGACAGACCCTGAGCGGCGCGTCAAAACGCATAACGCGGGGCGAGGCGCAAGATATACGAAGATGCGCCGCCCTGTGAAGTTGATTTATGTGGAGGAACTGCCCGATAAGAGCAGTGCGTTGAAACGGGAGCGGGCGATCAAAAAATTGCCCCGAAAGAAAAAAGAGAAATTGTTATTGAGCGAGTAAAAAAAGAACGCCAAGATAATCAAAATCTTGGCGTTTTTTTGTGCGTATGGCGTAAGAAATGCGTTGTAATTTTAAATTCTATTCCGTAAATAAAGGAATATGCCCCAAGCTGACGATATTTTCCCATTTAGCTCGGTCACCTTCGGTGAGAATTGCTGCTTCGGCAACAACTTCTGCTTCGGCTTTATTCATTAGCATCCGCATCCCTTGCAGGGTGGAGCCGGTGCTGATGACATCATCTACCAGAACAACTTTTTTCCCGCAGATGAGAGTGTGGTCTTTTTCGTCAAGAATTAGGGTTTGTGGCTCACCGGTGGTAATAGAAAGAGTCTCGGCAGTGAGGGCTTCGCCCATATAGAGTTTATAGGATTTTCGCAAAACCGCGTAGGGCTTCCCTGTAACGACAGAGAGCGCATAAACGATGGGGATGGATTTTGCTTCGGCGGTGACGAGAACATCATACTCTATCGAATCTAGTTTTTTGCTCAGTGCTTTTGCGCTGGCTTCAACGAGTTCGGTATCGCCGAGAATATTGAGGACGGCAATTTTCAAGCCGGGTTTAATTTCAAAAAGGGGAAGTTCGCGTTTTAGTCCTGCTATTTCAATGGGATGGCTTTCTTTAGATGACATTTTTTCTCCAGAAGGATATTTTAGCGCAAGTAGTTTATCATATCTTCTGCTTAGAAATGGCATAAAAAGGTAAAGTTGGCTGGTTTCAGCTGGAAAAAACCACAGATTTTTTGAAAACTTTATACGGTTTCATTTGTGAGCTGTGTGCGATAAAATTGCCTAAAAACTCTTTTCCCCTTGTCTACATTTTGTGGACACCCCTTTGCTAAAATTAGAGCCATCAGATAAACAGTTGGGCGTGGCGGGGTTGGGGAAGGGAGTCCACGCAAATCTAATATTCAAGAATTGGCAGTAATCAGGAAGAGAGGTATTACGGCACATAAACGTGGGGACTGATTTAGAGATGCAAAGTCTTAAAATTTTTAACACGAATTGCGCGAATTTAGCGAATGTCGCGAAAAAAACTTAAAAAAATCGTATTTTTCGCGCTTTTCGCGTTGAAAAAGTGATAGTTTAAAGTGCTTGCCAGATATTTCAAGACTCAAATCATCTTGTTTTGGCAAAATATTTTTACCACGTTTAACTACCGTGATACCGGAAGAGAGCTACTGCCAATTTTTGAATATTTTTATGAAGTTCTACAGAAACCTGTATTGATATCTCCTGATATACTTAGTCTCCTATGAGGTTAGGTAGA
>JAOZOM010000229.1 GCA_029933275.1 Anaerolineales bacterium
AAAAAATGACCAACTTAGAAAAAGCATTAACCTATGCCCAAGAAAATAAAGAGAAATTCCTAGAAGATTTAAAAGAAGTTTTACGTATTCCCTCCGTTTCAACAGATTCTGAAAGAAGTGCTGATATGCACCGCGTTGCAGAGTGGCTTGTTGAGAAATTAGGCGGCTTGGGGATGGAGCATGTTGAAATTTTTCCCACCCCGAAACATCCCGTTGTCTATGCTGATTGGCTTCATGCCGAAAATGCGCCAACGGTTTTGATTTATGGGCATTATGATGTTCAGCCTGAAGACCCGCTAGAACTCTGGGAAACACCTCCTTTCGAGCCGACCCAACGCGGCGATAGTCTCCACGCGCGCGGCGCATCCGATATGAAAGGGCAAGTCGTCGCGACTTTGAATGCAATTGAATCCATTGTTGAAAACGATGATTTCCCCGTCAATATCAAATTCATGCTCGAAGGCGAGGAAGAAATCGGTTCCCCGAGTTTGGTTGATTTCATGGAAAGCCATAAAGACCTCCTCGCGGCAGATTTTTGCCTTAATCCTGACGCGGGAATGCTCGGCAAAGAACTTCCCAGTATTACTTACGCGTTGCGTGGACTAGCCTATTTTGAGATCCACGTTGAGGGTCCCGCCTACGATTTGCATTCAGGCGTTTTTGGCGGCTCTGTTCGTAACCCGGCTAATACCCTAATGAAATTAATCGGCGGAATGAAAGATGATGATGGTCATATCACTTTGCCGGGATTTTACGATAAGGTTCGTCTCATTGACGAGGAAGAACGCGCCGAATTAGCTCGTTTGCCGATGAAAGACGAATTTTTCCTTGAGCAAACTGGTTCCCCCGCATTATGGGGTGAAAAAGGATATACCTCCGTTGAACGTGTTGGCGCACGCCCGACCCTCGATGTAAACGGGATGCTTGCCGGATTTACGGGCGAGGGCGCAAAAACCGTTCTCCCCGCCAAAGCGATGGCGAAAGTTTCCATGCGCCTTGTTCCAGACCAAAGTCCCGATGAAGTATACGAACAACTTAAGCAGTATATGGAAGAAAACGCGCCCGAAGGCATCCGCTGGGAAATCAAAATTGAGCATGGTGGCAACCCCTCGATTTCAAAGCGTGATACTGATGGCGTGAATGCCTTAGCTAATGCCTTTGAAAAAGTTTGGGGAACGCGCCCCCTCTTCAAACGCGAAGGTGGCTCGATTCCCGTTGTTGGGGATATGCAAAAGATTCTCGGCATCGAATCGGTGCTAACCGGTTTCGGTCTCCCCGATGACCATATCCACTCACCCAACGAAAAGCTGGATCTGCCCACTTGGTATCGTGGCATCGAAGCGTTAATCCACTTTTTCTATAATTTGGCGTAATTTCACCTCACGCAAAGTCGCTGAGCCGTAAAGTTTTTTTGTTTTTCTTTGCGTTTTAGCGTCTTTGCGTGAGATATTTTTAAAGGTAAATAATGGAAGACAAATTAATCTCCTACGGCGGACAAGCCGTAATCGAAGGTGTAATGATGCGCGGGAAAAACGCCGTAGCCATTGCCATGCGCAATCCCGAGGGTGAAATCGTTGTGCATGTCGAAAAGCTCGCCAAAATATATAGATCTCGTTTAGCGAAGACTCCCTTTGTGCGCGGTTTGGTTTTGCTTTGGGATGCGATGGGGCTGGGAATGCGCGCTCTCACCATCTCGGCAAATACTCAAAGTGGCGAAGATGAAAAACTCGAAGGACCCGCCTTATATCTTTCTTTGGTTTTTTCGCTTCTCTTTAGCATCGGGCTTTTCTTTCTACTCCCTGCCGTGGCAGGCGGATTAGTAGAGAAATATCTCGGTTGGGGAACATGGGCTGGCAATCTTCTTGAAGGCTTAATCCGCCTCTTCCTTTTTGTCGCCTACGTTTGGTTAATCGGCTTCATGCCCGATATTAAACGAGTCTATTCTTATCATGGTGCTGAGCATAAGGTGATTAATGCCTTTGAAGCGGGCGCGGAGCTAAAACCTGAAGTTGTTGCCGATTATTCGCGTGAACATGCCCGTTGTGGCACAGCGTTTATGCTTAGCCTGATTTTGATTTCTATCCTCATCTTCTCCCTGCTCGGACCGATGTCTCTTTTTTGGCGGCTAACGACCCGCATCCTTTTCTTGCCCCTCATCGCGGGGATGGCTTACGAATATATCAAATGGACAGCCGAGCATCTCGACTCAAAATTTGTCCAAGCCATCGTTCGACCCAATCTTGCCCTGCAACGCCTCACCACCCACGAACCGGATTTAGAAATGCTCGAGGTCTCCATCACTGCCTTTGAAACAATGCGCGATGCCGAAGAAGAATTCGCTCCACCGGTTCTTTGATTTTATTTTGGATAGGAAAAGGGCGCGGGATTTGCATCTTGCGCCCTTTTTGCTTTAAAAACAGAGTCTTGCTCTCAAACAGAATCCCCATCCCCGCCCTCCGCTTCGCGCGTGGATTTGGGCTTGCTTCCGTTTAATAAGCAGAGACACCGAGTGTCTTTTTTACTCACTACCCTTATTCCCAACTCTAGCTACCTGACAGTTTCATGGATCGCATTTTTTTGCATCACGCAAAGCCGCTAAGACGCAAAGTTTTTAAGTTTTTCTTGGCGATTTTGCGGCTTTGCGTGAGATTTAAGAAACCGTTTAACCAAAGTGTCAGGTGGCTAGTTCCCAACTCAATGTTCTTCTCAAAGAAAACACTCGGTGTCTTTCCTCCCCCAACCTTAAAAAAATCCCATCATTATTTAGAATCTTCTATAATGCAATGATACTTAAATCTATTTCCTAGAGGAGGAAGTAATGTCTAAATTAGCTGTTCGTGTTTTTGTTGTTTTGCTCGTGGTGTCTGCACTCGTTGTCGCGTGTACGCCGCCTGAACCTGAGATTGTCGAGGTGGAGGTAACCCGAGAAGTTCAGGTTGAAGTCGAAGTGACGCGTGTAGTCGAAGTTGAGGTTGAAGTTACCCCGCTGCCGACCGAAGAACCGGCTTATTACCAAGAAACCGCAGTGCAGAATATCCCCTTGGCGGGATTTCTCGCGGATCGCCACGCAGAAATTTCTGGCATGGCGTGGTACGGCGACTATTTGATTTTGATGCCCCAATATCCCAATTTCTATCTTGAAGAAGGCACAGAAGATAATGGCTC
>JAOZOM010000230.1 GCA_029933275.1 Anaerolineales bacterium
CAGAAGGGGGCACGCCCTAATCCCACCAACCGCCCATGCCATTCATCAGCACTCACTACAAAACCCCACTAGAGACATCAAAGAAACGCTCGAAGAATTGATTAAGCCTGCTTAGAACGATCTCTCTTTTTTGGGTTCGTTCACCTGTTTTACTAAATCTGGATACGGGTGGGAGAACCTTAGAAATAGCGGTGCCGGTGGTTGCGATATTGCCGTCACGAAAAGCATTATTCACAAAGGTATAAGCGGCATCATGGTTAAGGTTTTCATCTTTGATAATCTGCTCAAGCTCTTCTATTTTGCGTTTATTGACAAACTCCTGCCAATTTTTATCAATATTTGCCCCCACATCAAGAGAGGCAATAAACTGGTTGATAAGCTCTTTCTTATTACGCAGTTCAATACTTGAATCAATCGCCTTGTTGATATCAATCAAAATTTCTTTGTCTTGGGTATTTTCTTCGTGATACTGCTTAATCAGTGAGAGGATATAGTCAATATTGATTTCTATCTGCTTGATCAACTCCATTTCAAACACCAGATCATCATTGATATTTTCTTTGTCCGCCTCGTTGCTTTTGCGTAACAGCTTATAGAGATCAATATAGGCACTGTGATAATCTTGCACATCGCGCTCGGTTAAAATTTCATTTCCGGCAAACTCGTCAAAGGTGGTCAAGATATTTCGCAGTCGCAAAACCGCGCTATACAGCCGGATAAAATCCTTCTGGGCTTCTTCGCTGATGATGCGCTCACCTACTGGATATTTTTCCAGCAATTCGTCAATCATGCTTTTATAGCCGCGAACTTCTTTCCCTTCATTCTCATAGCCCTTGTAGTACTCATCATAGGATTTTAATAAGACGATGCCGCCAGCTTCTTTATCGCCAAATAAGGCGATTGACTCGTTGGTGACTTTTTCAAGGTTGCGGAAGCAAATGATATTGCCAAAGGTTTTAACGCTGTTCAGGATTCGGTTGGTTCGTGAATAGGCTTGTAATAATCCATGCAGGCGCAGATTCTTATCCACCCACAAGGTATTTAAGGTGGTTGCGTCAAAGCCTGTCAAAAACATATTCACGACTATCAGAATATCCACTTCACGGTTTTTTACCCGCTCGCTTAAATCTTTGTAGTAGTTCTGAAATTTATCAGCTGAAGTGTCGTAAGAGGTGCCAAAGAGCTGGTTATAGTCGCTGATTGCGCTGTCTAAAAAATCTCGTGAGCTGACATCTAGCCCTATCGTATTTTCTGAGTTTTCATCACCAAGAAAGCCCTCTGGTTCCTCTTCATTGGCACTATAACTAAAGATGGTGGCTATTTTTAGTTGCTTATCACTGGGCACGCCTTCAAGTTGTTTTTTAAATTCAAGATAATATTTTTTTGCTACATCAATAGATGAAACAGCAAAAATAGAGTTGAACCCGGCAAGACGGCGATCTTTAATTTTATAAAAACTATTGCGTTTGGTTTTTTGATCAAAATGCGCTCGGATATAGCCCACGATATTGCTCAAGCGTTCAGGAGAAGAGAGCGCGGCTTCACGGTCTATTGCGCTAATTTTCTTATCTTCGATATTTTCTTCTTCACGCATGGTGGAGATATAATCCACTTTGAAGGGGAGCACATTTTTATCGGCAATCGCATCAACAATGGTATAGGTGTGGAGCTTCTCGCCAAATGCCTGTGCGGTGGTTTTAAGATCGGCTTTACCACCAGAACTGGAATTTTTCGCAAAAATCGGTGTGCCAGTAAATCCAAACAGATGATAGTTTTTGAATGTTTTGGTGATGCCTGTGTGCATATCACCAAACTGGCTGCGGTGACATTCATCAAAGATGATTACCGTATGATCACCAAAAATCTCATGCCCTTTATTTTTTTTGATAAAATGATCCAATTTCTGGATGGTGGTGATGATGATTTTTGCGTTTGGATTTTCAAGCTGTTTGGTGAGTATGCGGGTGCTGGTATTGCTATTCGCCGCCCCTTTTTCAAACTTGTCATACTCGCGCATGGTTTGATAATCGAGGTCTTTTCTATCTACTACAAAGAGGACTTTGTCGATATGGGGCAGTCTGCTTGCTAGTTGGGCAGCCTTGAAGCTGGTTAGCGTTTTGCCCGAGCCTGTGGTGTGCCATATATAACCACCGGCTTCTAATTTGCCCAAAGTTTTGGCATGGGTGCTGATTTCTATGCGGCTGAGAATGCGCTCGGTGGCAACGATCTGATAAGGGCGCATGACCATCAGTTCTTTATCTGCGGTAAATACGCAATAACGGGTCAGGATATTTAGCAGGGTATGTTTGGCAAAAAAGGTTTTGGCAAAATCCATCAAATCGGGAATGGGTCTGTTGGCGGCATCTGCCCACCAACTGGTGAACTCAAAGCTATTGCTACTTCTTTTACCCTTTTTTGCAGAAGATTTAGCACCTTCTTTAACATGCCTTTCGCGGGTGGTGTTGCTGTAATACTTGGTATGCGTACCGTTTGAGATTACAAAGAGCTGAACAAATTCAAAGAGTCCACTGTCTGCCCAAAAACTCTCACGGGCGTAGCGGTTAATCTGATTAAATGCTTCGGTAATTGCTACCCCGCGCCGTTTTAGCTCGATATGCACCATCGGCAAACCGTTTACCAGCACCGTTACATCGTAGCGATTTGCGCGTTTGCCTGCATCCGTGGCGTATTGATTGATTACCTGCAAGCTGTTATTGTGGATATTTTTCTTATCCAGCAGATAGATGTTTTTAAAGGTGCCATCTTCACGCTTTAGATTTTTGATATGGTCTTCGGCTATGGTGGTGGTTTTTTCAATAATGCCTTGGTTGGAGTTGGCAAGCTCAGTATTAAAAAACTGCTCCCACTCTTCTGCGCTAAAGGAATAGTTGTTGAGCTTTTCTAGTTGGGTGCGCAGGTTGCTTTCAAGTGCCTTGGCATTGGTGATGGGCAGATATTCGTATGCCTGTAGTTCAAGTTGCTTGATAAAGGCTTTTTCAAGGGCATCTTCGCTTTGGTAATACTCTGCTCGTTTTTCGCGTGTCCCACTTGCACCCTTGGGCGGGTATTCTGCCACCACTGTGCTGCTTGGGTTTTGGGCAACTAGGTTATAGCTATAATCAGTTGGCATCTTCTTGCTCCAAAGGCTTAAAGGTTAAAAGCTG
>JAOZOM010000231.1 GCA_029933275.1 Anaerolineales bacterium
CTCCGCGATATGCACCACTTTTTGGGATTTATTCTGTTTGCTCAAGCCTCCGCTGATGTGCATTCGACAACCAGTGTCAGCGAGGACGAGAGTCGGAGCTTCGCTCTTGTCGAGATTCGTGATCTTACGCTGGAGCATTTCTGCGCTAATTTCAGGATGCTCGACTGAGAAAACACCACCGAATCCGCAACACTCTTCGGCGTGCGGGAGTTCGACAATTGTCGCGCCTTTTACATTGGCGAGCAATTCGCGCGGCTGACGGTCTACGCCGAGGTCGCGGAGGAGGTGGCAGGAGGGGTGATAAGTGAGAACGCCATCCCAGTGTGCGCCGAGATCGGTCACGCCGAGAACGTCTACGATATATTCGGTAAATTCATAAGTACGGGAGGCGATTGCTTCGGCGCGTGGCAACCAAGCGGGGTCGTCAGCGAAAAGCTCGAGGTAGCCGTGACGAATCATCCCCACGCAGGAGCCGGAGGGGGCAACGATGTCGTTTGTCGAAGCCTCGAAAACCTGAATGGTGTGTTCTGCCATTTGGCGGGCATCATGCCGCAATCCCGCGTTGAAGGCGGGTTGTCCGCAACAGGTTTGGGCGGTCGGAAATTCCACATCCACACCGAGGCGGTTGAGGACCTCCACCATCGCCTCGCCCGTATTGGGGAAAAAGCTATCTACAAGACAGGTAATAAACAGTTGAATGGTCATGCCAGAGATTGTACCTCTAAGCCGCGAAAGAATGGTATGATAGCGGCGATTTATCCCCCTTCCTAACCTTCCCCCCGCGGGAAGGAATCTATTTTCCCCCATAAGGGGGAGATGTCTGAAGGACAGAGGGGGGCAGGAGTAAAAATGACCCATTTTAAAACAAAAACCCCAAATAATTTCGACCTTCCCCGCCGCATCAACCGACTCGGAGAGCTTGCCTATAATCTTTGGTGGACTTGGCAACCGCAAGCGCAGCGACTTTTCTCTCGTATTGATAACGAATTATGGGAAAGACTGGCGCATAACCCAATTCTCTTTTTGAGAGAAATGGGTCGTTCTTCTATGAACGAAGCCGCGCAAAAAAGTGACTATCTTGCCAATTATGACCAAGTTTTCGCCGAATTTGATGCTTATATGGCAAAAAAAGGCACTTGGTGCGATAAAAATCATCCCGATTTTTGCAAAAACCAAATCGCCTATTTTTCGATGGAATTCGGCTTGCACGAAACACTTCCCATTTACTCAGGCGGATTGGGCGTGCTGGCTGGTGACCACTTAAAAGAAGCATCTGATCTCGGTTTGCCCTTAATGGGTATCGGGCTACTTTATGCCGAAGGTTATTTTTCGCAACGGATTTCCGAAACCGGCTGGCAAGATGCCCTCAATAATCCCCTTGATTTTGATGCGTTGCCACTTATTCCGATATTTAATGAAGAAGGCGAGCCTTTTACCGTTAGCGTGGAGTTTCCAGACCGCCGAGTTTCGGCGCGTTTATGGGAAGTGCGTGTAGGCAGAACTCCGCTCTATTTGATGGATTCAGATGTCCCAGAAAACGCGCCCGAAGACCGTCAACTGACCTCGCGCCTTTACTGGAGCGACATCAACTTCCGAATTGCTCAAGAAGTTTTGCTCGGCGTGGGTGGCGTACGCGTTATGCGCGCGCTGGGGCATAACCCCAGCGTTTGGCACATGAACGAAGGTCACGCTGCTTTCCAAATTTTAGAGCGTGCTCGTGAATTAGTTGCCGAAGGCAAAACTTTCGCCGAAGCTATTGAAGAAACTCGCGTCAATAATGTTTTCACCACTCACACCCCTGTCCCCGCAGGCAACGATGAATTCCCGCTCTGGATGATTGATAAATATCTCGCCGCATATTGGACAGAACTCGGTCTCAGCCGCGATGAATTTGTCAGTTTGGCACGTAACCAGCAACCCTGGGGCGAAACCTTCAGCATGGGCGTTCTCGCTTTGCGTCATTCAGACGGCAGAAATGGTGTGTCTGAATTGCATGGACGCGTTGCTCGCAAGATGTGGAACTTTCTCTGGGAAGACCGCAAACCTGAAGATGTCCCCATCGGCTACGTCACCAACGGCGTTCACGCGTCCACATGGTTGGCGCGCCGCCTCGGCGTGTTATACCAAAAATATCTCGGAGCAGATTGGCTAGAGCGTCTTGATGATCCGCGTCTTTGGGATCAAATTGACCAAGTCCCTGATACAGCATTATGGGAAGTTCGGATGCACCTCAAGCGAAAAATGGTCTTTTATATGATGGAGCGCACCCGTCGCCGCTGGATGAAAGGCGGATTCCACCCAGTGCAGGCGATTGCCTCCGGTGCGTTACTCGATCCCTATGTGCTGACCATCGGATTCGCCCGCCGCTTCGCTACTTATAAGCGCGCCAACCTGATTCTCTCCGACCTCGACCGTGTTTTGGGCTTGCTCAATGAACCCAATCAACCCCTCCAGATTATCTTCGCTGGCAAAGCCCATCCCGCCGATGAGCCGGGCAAAGAATTAATCCAAGAAGTTTATCGCGCCGTCAAAAAAGCCGAAACGGGCGGACGCTTGGTCTTCCTCGAAGATTACGATATGAACGTAGCCCGCTATCTTGTTCAGGGTGTGGATGTTTGGCTTAATACCCCTCGCCGTCCCAACGAAGCCTCTGGTACCTCGGGCATGAAAGCCGCTATGAACGGCGCACTCAACTTCTCTGTGTTAGATGGCTGGTGGCGCGAAGCCTATAATGGGCACAACGGCTGGGCAATCGGTGACGATGTCGCTCCCGACACTGAATCTCAAGATGAAAATGATATTAAAAGTCTCTACGCCACGCTAGAAAACGAGATTATCCCGCTCTACTACGAACGCAACGCAGAAGGGATTCCCGTACAGTGGATTAAGATGATGAAAAACAATCTCCGCACTATCACCCCGCAATTCTCCATGCGGCGCATGGTGAAAGAGTATGTGGAGAATTTGTATATTCCGGCGGTGAAGTAGACTGCAACTCCTGAACGGCGACCGAAGGAAGCGACTGTTTTTGAGCCTGTAGACGAAGGTCGGAACCCTGCTAGAGCCGCTCTTCGTCTGTGATTTTGCTCTACTACATCTTTGCTCAGAGACTGGTTAAAACAGGAAAATAAAATGCAAGAACTTCTTCTAACACTCCCCA
>JAOZOM010000232.1 GCA_029933275.1 Anaerolineales bacterium
GAATCATCGAGGACGAGGATGCGCGGATTGGTGAGGAAGGCGCGCGCGAGGGCGAGACGTTGACGTTGCCCCCCGCTGAGGGTCGCCCCGCGCTCGCCGATAACGGTTTCGTAGCCATTTTCAAAGCTGGTGATAAATTCATCGGCTTGGGCGGATTTGGCGGCGGTGATGATTTCTTCACGCGTTGCATCCGGTTTGCCGAAGGCGATATTTTCCGAGATGGAGTTGGAGAAGAGAAAAATATCTTGCTCAATGATGGAGATTTGCTGACGGAGGGAGGCAAGGTTCCAGTCTTTGACGTTGACCCCATCTACGAGGATTTCGCCCGCGGTCGCTTCGTAGGTGCGGTTAATCAGCTTGACGAGGGAGGTTTTTCCGGCTCCCGTCTGCCCAACGATGGCAACCGTTTGACCGGGCTGGACGCTGAAGTTGATTCCCTCCAAAACAGAATCAGCTTGAGAGTAGGCGAAGTCCACTGAACGGAAGCAAACGTCCCCACGTATGTCGCCGGCGAAGCCGTCCGAATTTTGATCAAGAAGAGTCTCGCTATTAATCAATTCTAAAATACGGCGCGCACTCGCCAATCCCAAAGAGACTTGGGTATAAGCAAAAGTGGAGGCAAAGGTCGGGAATTGGAGCATTTGCAAAAGTCCCACATACGCCACGACCGCACCAATTTCGATTTCTCCGTTGCGGAAGAGTATGAGGGCGTGGAGGAGACCGCCGCCGAGAGCCATCCCGAAAAGGAGCATGGGGACAAAACGGGCTTCGAGATCGCCTTGTTTGACAAAAGCGTTGCGGACGTTGCGAGTTTGACGATTGAAGAGGGTCACTTCAGCATTTTCTTGCGCCGCGCCTTTGACCGTTTCGATGCCATCGAGGGCTTCGGCAAGACGGGTATTCATTATCCCGAAAGTTTCGCGCACTTTTTCGGTAACGGGGCGCAAACTGTGGAGATATTCCCAGAGAGCGATGAAATAGGCGATGCTGAAAAGAGTCGGCGTGAGGAGAAGAGCGGGATGATATTGCGGCGCGTAGAAAAAAGGCATGATGAGAAAAGTGAGCGAGCCGATGACAAGATTTACGCCCGGACTAAACATGAAGTTAATTTCTCGAACATCGTTGGTGGCGCGCGCCATTGTATCTCCTACCGGTTGGATGTTATGGAAGGTCATGCTTTTGCCTAGTAACGAGACATAAAGCTCATCACGGATATTGCGCTCCATTTTTTGAGCGAGAAAATCTGCGCCAAAGTTGCGCCCCAATTGGAGAACACCGCGAACAACTTGCGAGGCAATAATCAGCCACATTAGCGTAATTAGTTTTTCGGGCTGAGAGATTTCAGCGGTAATCGCATCGAAGGCTTGCCCAACGTAAACGGGAAGTAATCCCGCAAGACTGGCGTTACCAATTGCACCGATGAAAATCATGATCCAAATTCCCCAATAACGCGAGGCATGAGACCATATCCAGTGTGCAGGACTGGTGTGGTTGGTTTTATGGGCGCGGGGGAGAGTAAATTCGGAGGCTGAGGTTGGCATAGATTTTTATCCACAAAGGCACACAAAGAAGCACGGAGGTTCCTAGATGTGTATTGCGTAAAACGTATTCCCTAATAATTCGATTTACGCAATACGAAATACGTTTTTTCAAGAAGGGGATTGTACCAGTTTGCCATGATAAAATCTTTTAGAATTGACCACTAGAAGACCAGATACTGGAGGCTCCCCATGAAAAAAGATAATTACCGCTGGAAAGTCGTTGGCATCTTTTTTGCCTTTATGTTGCTCCATCAAACCGATAAACTCTTGATTGGACCGATGAAGGGACCCATCAGTGACGAATTCGGACTGACAAACACCCAATTTGGCGTGATTATCTCCAGTGCGCTAATCGTCAGCACGCTTTTATATCCAATTTGGGGATATTTATATGATCGCTTCGCGCGTGCTAAGCTGCTTGCGCTCGCCTCCTTTATCTGGGGTTCGACAACTTGGCTGAGTGCCATCGTGCGGAGCTATATTCCTTTTGTTGTTACTCGCGCTTCCACCGGCATTGACGATTCATCCTATCCCGGCTTATATAGCCTCATCGCCGATTATTTCACGCCCAAAGAACGTAGCAAAGTCTACGGAATTTTACAAATCAGTCAACCGATTGGCTATTTAATTGGGATGATCCTCGCACTAATGCTCGCACCCACCATCGGCTGGCGGAGGGTTTTCTACATCACCGGTTCCCTGGGCTTGGTTATTGCGGTTGTGATTTATTTCAATGTAAAAGAGATGCCGCGCGGTAAATCCGAGCCAGAATTCGAGGGGATGGAAGAAATCGGGCAATTCCAATTCTCATGGGACGCGGCAAAAGAAGTTTTCAAGAAAAAGACAATGTGGTTCGTCCTCTTGCAAGGATTTGCCGGAGTCTTCCCGTGGAATGTAATCACCTATTTCTTCTTTGACTATCTCGCCAAAGAACGCGGCTACGACGAGATGAGCGTCCTGCTCACGATGGCCCCCGTCATCTTGATTTTGGCAGGCGGATACTTTGTCGGCGGTTTGCTCGGCGATTGGCTTTTCAAACGTACCCTTAAGGGGCGCATTATCGTTTCCGCAATCGGTGTTTTGATGGGTGCGGTTTTCCTCTTCTTTGCGCTAAACACCCCCATCGAATCTCGCACAACCTTCTTCATTTTCATGGCAATTGCCGCGCTCTTCATGCCCTTCTCCTCCCCCAATGTCATTTCCACCGTTTACGATGTCACCGCGCCCGAAGTGCGAAGTACCGCTCAAGCCGTTGAGTATTTCATCGAAAATGGTGGCGCAGCGATTGCCCCCATCATGGCAGGTGTGATAGCAGATGCCTCCTCCATGCACAACGCGATTCTCTACATTTCAATCGTCGCGTGGAGCTTATGCTTCCTCTTCTATTTCGGCACAATCTTCTTTATAGACAACGACATCGCCTCCCTACGAAATCAAATGGCAAAACGTGCCGCAGATGAAAAAGCGCGGCAAGGGGCTTAATCTCACCCCTCCACGATCAACACATCCACCCCACGCGCTGTCAACGCCTCTTGCGCCGCAGCATCAAAGGCATCATCCGTAATCAAAGCGTAAATTTTCTCAATCTCTGCCACTTCGTAATTTGAAACCG
>JAOZOM010000233.1 GCA_029933275.1 Anaerolineales bacterium
GCATTTACAAATCCCGTTGAAAGGGGCTGGGAGTCAGCGGGTGGGTTTGTAAAATCCACGCGTGCCGTTCACGAAAGAGAGGAAAAGATTTCACCTCTTCGCGCTCTCTCTTCTTTACATATTCAACACTGCTCTCGCAATCACCAAACGTTGAATTTCACTTGTGCCTTCGCCAACGGTCATGAGACGAGCATCGCAATAAATCCGCTCAACGGGGTATTCGCGGCTGTAGCCGTAGCCGCCGTGGATTTGGATCGCATTCCTCGCCACGCGTTCTGCCATTTCGGTTGCGAAGAGTTTACCCATCGCGGCTTGATGGGTGAAAGGTCGCCCCGTTTCGTGGAGCCACGCGGCTTGACGCATCATCAGGCGCGCCGCGGCGATCTCGGTGGCAGCATCGGCGAGCATCCATTGGATGGCTTGCTGGGCGGCGATGGGCTTCCCGAACGCCTCGCGTTGTTTGGCATAAGCAACCGATTCTTCAAAAGCGCGCTGTGCTAATCCTACCGAGAGCGAGCCGATGCTGATTCTGCCAGCATCCAGTGTTTCGAGGGTTTGGTGCAATCCACGCCCTTCTTCGCCGAGCAGGTTTTCGGCAGGTACGCGAACATTTTCATAAGTGAGCGCATGAGTTTGAGAGGCGTGCAAGCCCATTTTCTTCTCCGGTGGGTGGATGGTGAGACCGGGAGAATCAGTTGGGACAATAAATAGGCTCATTGAACGGGAGCCAGCCGCGGGATCCGTGCGAACAAGCGTGATGATATAGTCCGCGACGCTCGGGTTGGTAATCCACATTTTTGAGCCGTTGATGATCCAGTCATCCCCATCCTTTACCGCTTTGGTTTTTACGCCGCCTTTTAAATCGGAACCTGCACCGGGTTCTGTAAGAGCCAACGCGGCAAGCCTTCCTTCTCCGCTTGCGACTGGCTGGAGGAATTTCTTTTTCTGTGCATCTGTGCCGAAGTTGACCAAAGGAGCGCAACCCAATTCGGTATGCGCGGCGATAGCGAGAGCCGTGCTACCGCAAGCCCAGCCCAACTCTTCGATGGCGATGGACATCGCAACCGTGCCAACATCGGCACCGCCATACTCTTCAGGGACCATCATGCCAAGCATTCCCAGTTGCGCCATTTTATGAACGGCATCCCAATTGAATTCTCCGCTCTCGCTGATTTCATGCGCCTTTGGTTTGACCTCTGCCTCAACAAAATTATGGACAATTTTCTGCCACATCGCCTGTTCTTCGGTCAGATCAAAATTCATCAGAGTCTCCTTTTCCCTTTGGTTGATTTTCATAACGCTCAAGCCATGCTTGAGCTTCTGTTAACTTTTCTTTGGGAACAAAAATCTGCACTTCGGCAAATTTCCCAAAGCTAACAGGCATCGTGCCGCCCACGCTTTCTTGTATCAATTCTGCGGGAATTTCCAACGCTTCGAACGCGGCTTTCATCATTTCCGCTTCGATGCGGTCGTACACTTTCGTTAGTTTTTTCCATGTCATTTCGGTCATTTTAAACCTCCCAGAAAAGGATAAACAGGATGGTAAAGAAGGTGCTTACCGCTAATTGGCGAAATCCCACCGAAGTCGGTTTCGCTTTAATCGCGGGATTAAATGTCCACCAGAACGTTTCGAGCAGTTGTAAAAGATAGGGGATGAAGATGAAGCGCGGCAACCAGCCTAGGATGCCGAGCAGTAGAGTCGCAATAAAGTTGAAGGATGTGTACATCATTGCGCGTTTCCCTAGCTGGATTTGTTCGCTTCGCGCGGGAATTTGGGCTTGCGTACGGTGAGCCAAGCGCATATACGCGTGGACAATGGATGCCGCTGATTGAAACCAGACCAAGAGCCACAAAACCCATCCCTTTGCGTCATAACTTCCTTTTGCCACCCATAACGCGGCGGGAGCCGCTAAAGCGAGCGCACCGCTTGCGATAATTTCTAGCCCCGCCTGTTTTCGCTCCGTGCGTTTGCTAATAAGTGCGAGATACCAAACGAAGATTGCAATCCCCGGCACGGCAAGATACAAGACTTCCACGAAGCCGCGTGATGCCAATCCTAGTAACGCGATAAATGAGATAAAGCCGTAAATCAGCATCCAGAAACGCGCCGCGGGCAGATCCGTGCGTGGGCGGCGACCGGCGTAAGCCTTCACCGCAATCGTAACTGGTTGACGGATAAAAAAAGCACCCATCGCCGCTACAACGAGATAGATGCCTACAATGGAAAATTGACCTCCTGCGAAGAAGCCAATAAAAAGGGGACTAAGGATAAAAACCCATGAGCCATGATCCTGCGGCATGGCGATATATTTGCGAAGATATTTCTCTTTAAATGTGTTCATGGATAGATTATAACAAAGACTTTTCTCGGTAGGGGGGGACCCAAAGAAGCACTATGCTATAATAGCTTCGTGCTTATCAAAATATAATTTTTCTGCACAGAGATGTGATCTTTGCAAAGAAAAGCGAGGGGGGGAGGAATATCAAAATGACAGAAGATGTACTAGAAAAAGGTGATTGGATTGTCCATCAACAGCACGGCGTTGGGCAAATCGAAGCGATTGAAACGAAGACAATTGGGAGCGAGGAGCATCAATATTTTCGCGTCAAGACCGGAAGTGGCATTTACTGGTTGCCAATTATGAATATCCCTGATTATGTGCGCACCGTTTCGTCTCGTTATAAGTTCAGAAAAGTGTTGGGGCTGATTCGTCAATCCCCGCAACCCTTGCTCAAAAATTATAAAGAACGAAATCGGCAAATTTCCGAGCGGCTAGAGAATGCAACTCTCGAAACAAAAGGGGAGCTAATTCGCGATCTGTATGCCCGCCGACACGCTGAGGGGATAAGTCTCAGTGCGCTCAATGAAAGGCAACTCTCCGACTTACGTCAACAATTTCTCCGTGAAATGGTTGTTGTTTTAGAGATTGATATGCAAGACGCAGAAGAAAAACTAGACAAGGCTTTGCAAAAAAGTGTCTTATTAATAGAAGGAAGCCTTGATGAAATAAGGGATGAGAATTAAATAACTTATACATTTGCGTTTGAGAATCCACGAAGACACACGAAGAAACACGGAAGTTTTATTTAAAAAGTACAAGTTATTTAATTGCGTATCCTAAGCTAAACAAAAAAGCAAAGCACT
>JAOZOM010000040.1 GCA_029933275.1 Anaerolineales bacterium
TAACCATTAAAGAAATAGACGAAGTTGTCGCCGCAATTCTTTCTAAAGTAGAAACTAAACCGCGTATCGGTATGATTTTAGGCTCAGGACTAAGCAGTTTTGCGGAGACCATCGAAAATGCAGTTTCCATCCCCTTTGGTGATTTACCTCATTTCCCCGTCTCCACGGTTAAAGGACATGCAGGAAAATTAGTCATCGGTCAGCTAGAAGGGCTGGACGTTTTTGTTATGCAGGGACGCATTCATTTTTATGAAGGCTATACCATGTCGCAAGTCACTTTGCCTGTGCGCGTTATGCAGCGTTTGGGTGTAGAAATTATGATTGTCACTAATGCCGCTGGAGGTGTCGCTGACACCTATCAACCTGGTGACGTAATGCTCATCACCGACCATATCAACTTCCCCGGCTTGGTCGGACAGAGTCCTCTGCATGGTCCTAACCTCGATGAATTTGGTCCCCGTTTTCCTGATATGACTGAAGCCTACGATCGCGAACTTCTTGACCTTGCTCGAAAAATTGCTAAAGATGAAGGCGTTCCTATTCATGAAGGCGTTTATATAGGGCTAAGCGGTCCCTCTTTTGAAACCCCCGCCGAACTGCGCTTCTTAAAAATGATTGGAGCCGATTCTGTTGGCATGTCCACCGTCGCGGAAGTTGCTATTGCGCGTCACGGCGGGGTGCGCGTTCTAGGGCTTTCTGGGATCAGTAACAAAGCCCATACCGACCCCTCCCACGTCGCCACGCATGACGACGTTCTCGAAGCGGGCAAACAGATTGTTCCTAAAATGGAAACCATTATTCGTGGCGTTTTGCGCGCGGTCTAAAAGATCGTAATCTAGAGAATTTCATGGTAGCCATTTATCGTTTCCTCTCAACCTACGAAGGATTAATTTACATCACCCTCATCATCGGCGGGATTTTTCTCGCACGCTGGCTTTGGCGGACTTGGAAGAGTTGGCGCGGAGCCGTTTTTGGGTTGGAACGTAAAATCTCTCGTCGCCATTTTGCGCGCGCCATCGGAGCGAACGTGTTTTGGCTTGCTCTCCTTTTAATTATAGTAGTTTTCACCTCCTTCATCATCCCTTCGATGCCCCCTTCTACTTTTCTCACCACCCCAACTGTAGATTTGCTCATCACCCCCACTGGCACTATCTCTGCTGAGATGGCGGCGACCTTTGCTGCACGTCCTGCTCCGCAAGCGCAAGATTATAGCGAGGGTTGCATCCCCAACGAGATCATTGTTGATTCCCCCGTCCCCGGGCAATCTTTAAGTGGCATAGTTGAACTTATTGGCACAGTAGATGTGCCGCGATTTGGTTTTTATAAATTTGAAGTCTCCCCCCTTAACGCGGATAAATGGTCTACGATCTACGCGGGACGTAAAATTAAGCATGATGGTATTTTAGGACGAATCGACACCAGCGAATTAATCCCCGGCGATTATGAGCTTCGTTTAGTCGTGACGGATAATTTGGGCGCCTCTTTGCCTGCCTGCGTGATACAACTTCATGTTATTGCACAAGAATAAGTATTTGCAATAAACCGCCTTTTTTGAGAGGGCTTTTTAATGACAACAGAGAAAAAGATTAACTTGCAATTTCGCGCAGCGCTATCTACCGATATGATTCGTTTGGTGGGGATGAATCACAGTTGCAATAGTGATTATGTTTGGCAATTGAATTTAGGGAAAGACGCGGGCGGGATTAACGTCACCTTGCGTGAGGTGCGTTTGCCGCGCTCCATTCAGGTGGAGTATCCGCGCGATTATCGTTCCCTCGCAGACGTGTGGAAAAAAGAAGGGCATACGCTCGTCGCACTTAGCGAAGGTGTGCCTGTAGGATATATCCGTTTTTGGGAGCAGACCACCTCCGAATCGGTTTGGATTACAGACCTTGTCTCCACAACGGAAGCACGCCGAAAAGGAGTCGCGACCTCGATGATTCGGTATGTAGAAAGCTGGTCGCTTGAGCGGAGAAATCGGCAATTATTTATTGAGATGTCCTCTAAAAATCATCCCGCAATTAGTTTGGCAAAAAAAATGGGATTTGAATTCAGCGGCTATAATGATCATTATTACGCCACGCAAGACGTAGCACTTTTCTTTGGAAAACTTTTAAAGCAATTTTAGACCATTTATAACCGTATTTTATGGGTGGTCGCGGAGTTATTCATGCTTAATGGTTGGATGGGTAATTTATTGTCGGGGATACGCGTACTCAACGAGATATTGACAGCAGGGGTTGCGATTACGGCTTTCTCGTTATTCCTCTATGCTTTAACTTTTAATTTACGCAATCGTGTGGCGCGTTCTTTTGCGACGATCATGCTTTGTGTTGTGGTTGTTTTTACCGCCGAAGCGATGCAGAACAAAACTGTTCCGGATTGGGGATTGGATCTTCTGCTACGGCTGCAATGGTTCGGGATTATATTTCTTCCTGCTGCTTACTTGCATTTTTCGGATGCCCTGCTTGTTACCGCCGGGATGCCCTCGCGCGGACGTAGGCGGCGCGCCATCTGGCTTGTTTATACGCTCTCCGGTGGATTTTTGCTTCTACTCGGATTGGGGCTTTTGCTCGGTGATTTTGTTGCGCAAGGTCAACCCGCCCCCTATTTAAAACGCACTTTTTGGACGGAGATTTTCACCTTTTACTATATCTCAGTGATGGTTTGGGCGTGGATTAATTTTCTGCGCGCCTATAACCAGATGCTTACCCGCTCCGGTCGGCGGCGGATGCTTTATCTCATGGCGGGAGCCACCGCGCCCGCGTTGGGGTCGTACCCTTATCTGATTTATGGTTCTTCGTGGGCGGCACAACACCCTCTCTTTTTTTGGAGTTCAGCGTTAATTATCAATATCCTCGTTGGGGGCTTGATTGTGATTATGGCATACGCAGTTGCGTTTTTTGGCGTTTCGTGGCCCGACCGCCTCGTCAAAACGCGTCTCTTTAAGTGGATTTTACGCGGGCCCGTTGCTGTCTCGGTGGCTTTGGGCTTGATGACCATTGTTCGGCGTGGCGGTGAACTCTACGACGGGAATCCCTACTCAGCCCTCGTCCCGCTCACGATGGTCATCAGTGTGTTACTCATTGAACATGCGATTACCATCCTCGCTCCGATCTGGGAGCGGAATCTCTTCTTTGGCGGAGACCGTGACGAATTGCTCCTTTTGCAGAATATCGAAGAGCGTTTATTGACGCGTAGCGATTTACAGCAATTCCTTGAAGCGGTTTTAGCGGCTGTACGTGATCATCTGCAAGCTCCCTCCGCGTTTATCGCCGCACTGGATAGCGATGATTTGGCTCTGGTCGCGATGGCAGGGAGCAAGAACATGCTAGAACAAGATGATTTCCCTGAAGTGCTTCGCGTGCAGGAGATGATGGAGGGGCAATCTCGGCAGGAATTCACTTGGGGCAAATTCTGGATTTTACCTTTACGCCAACGCCGAAAAGATTTGGACAGAGATGAGATATCGCCTTTGTTGGGGATTTTGGGTGTTGCTCATCAATCGGAACGGGAGCTGGAAGACGACCAGAGAGAAGCTCTTTGGCTTTTGGCAGATCGTGCCGCGCTTGCCTTAGAAGATCGTCAGCTTCAAGAAAGGGTTTTTCAATCCCTACAAAATTTGCAACCCCAAGCCGAAGTCTTGCGCCGCTGGCGTATGTCAGGGCGTTACGATAGCAAAACCGGTATTCTCGCCATGCCCGATGAAGCGGATATGGCGGGTTGGGTCAAAGATGCCCTCAGCCATTATTGGGGCGGTCCCAAATTGAGCGATAGCCCGTTGATGGATTTGGAAGTTGTCCATCAGAAAGCCGCCGACCATGACGGGAACGCGGTCAACGCGCTTCGTTCGGTTTTGCGTGCGGGCGTGGATAATATCCGCCCCGAAGGAAAACGGCGATTTACCGCGGAATGGATTCTCTATAATATCTTGGAGATGAAGTTTATCGAGGGGCATAAAGTTCGAGAAGTTGCAGCGCGGCTCGCCATGTCAGAAGCGGATTTGTATCGTAAACAACGCGTCGCGGTCGAAGCAGTTTCCAAAATGATTTTGGAGATGGAAAGGGAAAGGGGAATGAAAGATGGGGAAGGCTAAATTAGCGTTTTAGCGTGCTCTTTTTCGTGAAACACAAAATTTACACAATACGCAGTATCTACACATTTTTAGCAGTGGTGAGCAGAATGATGAGAACGAATAACAAAACACAAAATGACGAAAATTGGTGGGCATCTGTTTTAGCGGATGAAAAAGGTCACGACTTTGATGCGAAAGGAAGAAAAATACCCAAAGAATCGCAAGCAGAAACGCCTTTTTTAGATTGGGAGAAAGCGCAACGTCTCTTTAAAGAAGATACGCCCGTTTTATTGCAGGTGGTCGGATATAATCAGGGTGGCGTTCTGGTCGAAGGTGAAAATTTAAAAGGCTTTGTACCCTATTCTCATCTCGTTGAAATAAAGAATGGTGATAATTCCGTCTCTCGTGAGGATGCTCTTGCTACTTATCGTGGTAAAACGCTGAAACTCAAACTTATTGAATGTCTCCCCAAAGAAGATCGAGTTATCTTCTCAGAGCGCGCCGCACAAGCCGGTGCCGGTCGCAGGCGGGAGCTTTTCTCCACGCTGACGCGCGGCAAAGTGGTCGAGGGCGAAATAACCAATATCACGGATTTCGGTGTTTTTGTAGATTTAGGTGGAGTCGAGGGCTTGGTTCATATATCGGAGCTCTCTTGGGGTCGCGTCGAGCATCCGAGCCAAGTCGTCCAGATGAATGAAAAGATTCAGGTGCAGATTCTGAATCTTTCTCCGGAGCGATGCCGAGTCGCTTTAAGCATTAAAAGACTGAATAACAATCCCTGGGAAAATATCCACAAAAAATATCATATCGGGCAAATCGTCCCCGCAGAGATTACGACTCTTGTTACTTTTGGCGTTTTTGCTCGCTTAGAAGAGGGGATTGAGGGTCTGATTCATAGATCTGAAATCCCGCCTGCTAAAGAATATATGCTCAAAGAAGGCGCGGCGATAGAAACGCAAATCTTGCGTATCGAAGCAAAAAAACAACGCATGAGCCTTAGTTTGAAAATTGGGGAAAATCATGGCTAAGAAAAAAGAATCAAAAGATTTTCTCGACCGCATCGCGGCATTTAACTTGCATTTTGGGCGTTTTGCAAGCGATATTGGCGGGGTACTTTTCCTCGCTTTCGCCCTCATCACCCTGCTGGCATTATTTGGCTGGACGCAAGGAAAATTGATTGTGATTTGGGTGGGGCAACTGAAATTATGGTTTGGCTGGGGTAGTTATCTCGTTGTTGCCACGCTGGGGATGATTGGACTGCTGATGCTGCGCCGCTCCGATGAACCTTTGCCGTGGGGACGCGTTTTCGCTCTGGAAGCCGCGGCATTCTTGACCCTCGGCTTGCTGACTGTTATCTCCGGGCGTTCTCTGGATAATGTGGATATCGGCTATGGCGGCGGTCGGCTTGGGTGGGGGCTGGATCAGATTTTAAGCAAATTGATTTCACCTTTAGGGAGTTTTCTGGTCTTCTTCTTTGGTGCTATCTTCGCTACAATGAGCGGATTTAACCTGTGGATACGCGTTGAAGAGTGGCTGCGCCGTTTCGGGAACGAAGGGGAAGTCTATTTTGAAGAGGAGGTAGAAGAAGAGGAAGAAAAGCAAGCGGGAGAGAAGAAAACGCGTAAAACCCCGAAGACGAAATTGCCGCCGGGATTTCGTAAATCGCTTTCTATGCCTAAACCAGAAGATGAACGCCCTGAAAAACCACGTCCGCGTGATGATCGTCTCCCGCCGCTGAAACTTTTGCTCAATGAACGAAAGTCTCGCCTAGATGAACGTACTATCAACCAAACAGCAGGGTTAATTGAAAAGACGCTTGATGAATTTGGTATTCCCGCCAAAGTGATTGGATTCCGCGTTGGTCCGACCGTGACACAGTTCGCTGTACAGCCGGGATTTATTGATAAAAGCACGAATAAAGAAGAAGAGCAGTTAATGAAGGTGCGTGTGGCACAAATCGCTTCCTTGCAAAAAGATTTGGCTCTTGCACTTTCGGCAGAGCGTTTACGTATCGAAGCTCCTGTACCGGGGCGACCCTTTGTCGGGATTGAAGTTCCTAACGCACGGATTGAAGTTGTTCGTTTGCGCTCGATTTTAGAATCGGCAACTTTCGATAAAGCTCGCTCTCCGTTAGCGATTGCGTTGGGGCGAGATGTCTCCGGGCATCCCGTTGTGGCGGATTTGGCGAAGATGCCCCATTTGCTGATTGCCGGTTCAACAGGATCGGGGAAATCAGTTTGTATCACCTCGATTGCGACCTCTTTGACGATGAATAATGCGCCCGAAGATTTGCGGATGGTGATGGTGGATGCGAAGATGGTCGAGTTGATTCGCTTTAACGGGTTGCCGCACCTCTATGGAAAAGTGGAAACTGACCGAGATCGTATTCAAGGTGTTTTGCGTTGGATTGTGGTTGAAATGGAACAACGCTATAAATTACTCGAAAGAGAAAACTCGCGCGATATTCAATCCTATAATCGAAAAGTGTCTCGCCGAAAAGCAGGGGTAACGATGCCGCGCATTGTTGTTCTAATTGATGAAATGGCGGATTTGATGATGCACGCCCCAGACCAAACCGAGCATAACCTCGTCCGCCTGGCGCAGATGGCGCGGGCAACCGGAATCCACTTGGTGATGGCGACCCAGCGTCCCAGCACGGATGTGGTTACAGGATTGATTAAGGCGAATTTCCCCGCGAGAATTGCGTTTGCGGTCACCTCCGGTGTCGATTCACGCGTTGTGCTGGACAGTGTTGGAGCAGAAAATCTGCTTGGAAACGGAGACATGCTCTTCTTGAGTCCGGAGGCGGGTTCTCCATCCCGCGTACAAGGGGTGATGATTACCGATGATGAAATCGAAAAAGTGATTTCCTACTGGCGAGAAGAAAGCCCGGATGAGGATAAACGTGCTCCTTGGGAGTTGATGTTGAGTGAATCGGATATGGATGAAGACGAGGCTTTATTGGAGCAGGCGATTGATGTCATTCGAAATTCGCAACGAGCTTCGGCATCGCTCTTGCAACGCCGCTTGCGGATTGGGTATCCCCGCGCGGCGCGCTTGCTCGATTCTTTGGAAGAAATGGGTGTGGTTGGTCCTGCTTTGGGGGGCGGGCGCGAACGGGATGTGTTAATTTTGCCCGATGATGATGAAATTTAGCCCTGAGTGGTATGATAGGGCAATCTTAAATAAATGGAGTTTTATGTGAAAAAATTAGGAAAGAAGAGAGTCTCTTTTACTGATTGGTTGCGCCGTTTCTTCAAATGGTTGATTGACCCGATTGGCGGATTCTTAAACCGAATTGGTTTGACTCCGAATGCCGTCACGATGCTGGGATTAATAGGCAGTGTAGCAGCGGCTTTTTTTCTTGCTCAAGGCAATATGCTTTGGGGCGGGATTATTGTTTTGGTGATGTGGCCCGTAGATGCTTTAGACGGCACGATGGCGCGTCTTCGCGGCGAACCGACTGAGTTTGGGGGGTTTGTCGATTCTGTGACTGATCGCTACTCTGAATTGGTCATTTTTGCGGGATTGCTCTATTATTTTTTGGGACTAGGTAATATCTTAGTCGCGATGCTCGTCTTTGCGGCAACAGCAGGCTCGATTTTGGTCTCATATACGCGCTCTCGCGCCGAAGCTCTTGGCTTTGATGCGAAAGTTGGTATCCTAACACGTGTAGAGCGTTATCTTGTTTTGGTGGTGGGATTGATTTTCAACCGCCCTATTATGATGATGTGGGTGATGGCGATTTTCGCCAATATCACCGCCCTGCAGCGGATTTGGTATGTCCGCCAGCAGGCGCATAAACATTTTTAGAGTTTTCTCAAAATAGAGAGTCGACTTTAAAAACATATTGTGCAAAAATTGCGCAATACACTGGAAAGTTTGCAGTTTTGAACAGGATAAGAAAATGATAGCAAGTTTTTATATAGGTACTTTTGAAATCCGCTTTTATGGCATTATTCTTATGCTGGGCGCATTGGCGGGCGCATTATTGGCGCAGAAAGAAGCTAAAAGACGTGGGCATGATCCAGAAATTGTTTGGGACCTCATGCTTTGGCTTCTTATCGCCGGAATCATAGGCGCGCGCCTTTGGCATGTTTTTACCCCGCCGCCCTCCTCGATTGCACAAGGTTTTACGACTAAATACTACCTAACGCATCCTCTGGACTTAATCAACACCCGTCACGGCGGGTTAGGCATCCCCGGGGCGGTGATTGGCGGATTAATCGCTTTATATTTCTTCGCTCGCAAAAGAAAACTCTCTTTTCTCGAATGGGCGGATATTGGCGCACCGGCTTTAGCTTTAGGGCAGGCAATTGGACGTTGGGGAAATTATGTCAATCAAGAACTTTATGGTGGACCCACTTCTCTCCCGTGGAAAATTTTTATTGAGCCAAGATACAGGCTCAAAGGATTCAAAGAGCAAGCCTATTACCATCCTCTTTTTCTCTACGAATCGCTGTGGAATTTAGGTAACATGGCATTACTCCTTTGGGTTAGTCGGCGTTATCCTGACCGCATCAAAGCAGGTGACCTTTTTCTACTCTATATGGTTATTTATCCGCTTGGGCGTTTTTGGCTCGATTTCTTGCGTCTTGACGCCTCTATGCTCGGCGGGATTAACGCCAATCAAACAGTGATGGCGGTGGTTGCGGTACTCGCCGCAGCGACTTTGTTTCTTCGTCATCGCAAATAAAAGCATCTAGGGGACTCTTGTCTTATTGACCGTCTCAATTTTCACCGCTATCCTGATTAGGCTCTGGCGGTTTTTTAACATAGGTAAAACAAATGATTCAAACAGAGAATTTGAGTAAAAGATTTAATGACTTCTTAGCTGTAGATGATGTTCAATTGGATGTGGAATCTGGGCAGATTTTAGCCTTGCTTGGGCAAAATGGAGCGGGCAAAACAACCACAATTCGAATGTTGACCGGGCTCTTGCGTCCCACTCGAGGCTGGGCGCGTGTTGCCGGACATGATGTTGTTAAAGAACCGAATCGGGTACGCGCGTCGGTCGGCGTGTTGGCTGAACAACATGGTTTGTACACTCGAATGACAGCGGTGGAGTACCTCGATTTTTTCGGCAGAGTCTATCGCCTCGATGCAGAAGCGCGTAAAAAACGCAGCGAACACCTCCTCGAATATTTCGGTTTAGCCGATGTCGCCAAACGAAGAATTGGCGAATATTCCAAAGGGATGAAACAGAAACTCGCATTAGCGCGTACCTTAATCCACGAGCCACCGGTTTTGCTTTTGGATGAACCGACCTCCGCAATGGATCCCGAAAGTGCGCGTCTCGTGCGGGATGAGATTGCGAACCTTCGTTCATCACAGCGCGCCATTGTGATTTGCACTCACAATCTGGTTGAAGCCGAAATGTTGGCTGACCAAATCGCGATTATTTATCACGGCAAAATCCTGATTAAGGGCAAGCTGGAAGAATTGAAAGAACGCGTACTTGGGACAACTGAATATGAAGTTATCTTTTCTACTCCTTATGATTGCGCCAAACTTAAAATCCCGATTGGAATTGAAATTGTAGCCAAAGAAGCTACAAAACTTCGCTTTCGTTCAGCAAACCCGATAGAAATGAATCCCTTACTTTTAAAAGAACTTTCGGCAAGACAGGCTCCAATCTTAACTTTACAAGAAGCCTCGCGTACTTTAGAAGATGTCTATCTCAAAGCGATGACAGAAGCGAATGGGGGGATAATCCAATGAGAGAAAAACTAGCCCCTGTTTGGTTATTAGCAAAACGAGAATTACTTGATCAATTTCGTGATTGGCGAATTCTCTTCCCTTTGGCGATTCTGACGCTCCTTTTTCCCCCGCTCATGTATTCTGTCGCCGGTTCAGCTGTAGATTTTGCGAATAAATACGGCGGTGAAATGATTCTAGATCGCCTAGTGCCTTTCTCTATTCTGATTATCGGCTTTTTTCCCGTCACCGTTTCTCTTGTGGTTGCGTTGGAATCCTTTGTTGGCGAGAAAGAACGCGGCACAATCGAGCCATTGCTCGGTACGCCTTTTCTCGATTGGCAACTTTATCTTGGTAAATTGCTAGTCGGTATCTTTTTCCCGCTTGTGGCAAGTTATCTTTCAATTGCGCTCTATCTTTTCATGGTGAGTAAACAAGATTTATCGCTCCCCTCGGCGAATCTCATGGCAGAATTGCTCATGCTGACCGCCGCCCATGCCCTTTTGATGGTGAGTGGCGCGATTGCTATCTCAACACAATCTACTTCGGTGCGAGCAGCGAATCTCTTGGCATCTTTTATCGTGATGCCGGTTGCTATTTTGATTCAGGGGGAGAGCGTTTTGATTTTCTGGGGCAACGATTATCTCCTTTGGTTAGCACTTTCAGCGGTCTTGATTTTAGCGGCATTGTTAATTCGAGTCGGGATTGCACATTTTCAGCGCGAATATCTTTTGGGGCGAGAAATCGACTCTTTCAATCTCAAATGGATGGGGCGCACTTTTCGTGATGCATTTGTCGGGGAGACACATTCGCTCATTCAATGGTATCAAATCCAAGTTGGCGCGACCTTCCGGAAGCTCAAGATGCCTCTCCTGCTTATTATCATCTTAACCGTTTTTGGCGGGGTAGCGGCTTTTAAACTGACATCCGCCACAATCCCCTCAGAAGTTGGCGAGTATTCTTCGGATGAAATTGACGAAAGATTAGGTGATTTGAAACTCGCAGCGGGTTTGCCCGATGAAAGTATGGAGATTACCTTTGGATTTATTTTTTCGCATAATATCCAAGCGGTTTTAATCATGCTCCTTTTGGGTCTCATTTCTTTTGGTATTCTGGGCGGATTGGCTTATATTGTTAATATTGGCGTTTTAGGGGGCTTGATGGCGGCTTTGCAGGCTTATGGTTTGCCCGCAGGAATGATGTTTTTGACGGGGATTCTTCCGCATGGTATTTTTGAAATTCCCGCACTGATGTTGGCAGGCACGGGCGTTCTTTATTTTGGTGCGGTAATGGTTACGCCTAATCCAACTAAAACGGTGGGAGAGATTTTTATCTATGCGCTGGCAGATTGGTTTAAAATTGGCATAGGCATTATCTTGCCCTTTCTATTTATTGCCGCGTTGATTGAAGTGTATATCACCCCGATACTTTTATCGCGGGTTATACAATAGAATTGGAGCGAGATGGCAAAACTTATTATTTTAGGTTCATCGAATGCAATCGCTGATAAAGCGCATGAAAATGCGTATATGGTCATTGTGGGGGAGACGCGCAAAGTTTTGGTGGATAGTCCCCATAACCCGATTTTACGTTTGGAAGAAGTTGGCGTGGACTATAACGGCATTACAGATTTGGTCTTAACCCATTTTCACCCTGACCACGTTTCAGGAATCCCGCTTTTGTTAATGGATATGTGGTTGCGCGGCAGGACAAACCCTCTGTCTATTTTTGGATTGGATCACGCGTTAACGCGTTTAGAAAATCTGATGGATGCTTTCGCTTGGGGAAATTGGCCTAATTTTTTCCCCGTGACCTTTAACAGGATTCCGCCTGTGGGCATTCATTCGGTCTTGAGCTGTGATGATTTCGATATTTACGCCTCCCATGTTTGCCATATGATTCCGACTATCGGCCTGCGTATTGAATTCAAAGAAAGTGAGAAGGTGCTGACTTACTCTTGCGATACGGAACCCTGCCAAGAAGTGGTCAATCTCGCGAGTGGAGCGGATATCCTTATCCATGAAGCCGCCGGTGATTTTGTGGGACATTCATCCTCGAAACAAGCCGCTGAAATCGCCACCCAAGCAGAGGTGGGAAAACTTTACTTAATTCACTATCCTACCGGTGAGTTTTGGCAAGAAAACCTCCTTGAAGATGCGCGTAGTCATTTTGTTGGCAAAGTAGAACTCGCCGAAGATTTAATGACTTTTGACTTTTAAAGTTTTTCTTTGTG
>JAOZOM010000234.1 GCA_029933275.1 Anaerolineales bacterium
TCTGTTTGCGCTTGTTTTTTGCCAAACCACAAATTCCGTTAGAACTAGGAAAAAAAGACTTCTGAAACTTCTTAAATTTCGGAAGTCTTTACTTTTAACTGAGTCCCGAAATATCCAAAGCTCTCACCAAAACCCGCCGCCGATGGGGACGGGAGCGATGCTCAAAAAGATAAATCCCCTGCCATTGTCCCAACAAAAGATTCCCCTGCTCAAAGGGAATCGTCAAACTGACATCCGTCAGCATGGCGCGAATGTGGGAGGTCGCGTCATCCGCACCTTCGAGCGTATGCGTATACCATCGCTCCCCCTCCGGGACGATGCGTTCCATATAAGTCGCCAAATCTGCACGGGCGGAGGGATCCCAGCTTTCGGTAATCAGTAGCGATGCGCTAGTATGCTGCAAAAAGAGATAGCAGATGCCCTCGTCTACTTCCCAGCCGCGTAATGCCTCGCTGATTAACGAGGTCACTTCATAAAGACCTTTGCCGGATGTGCGAACTTCGAGAGTCGTTTTATGCCAATTCATAGGGATATTTTACCCGATGTAGATAAGTGATCATCTAGAAATAAATTCCTAAGAATTCACCATATATGCCCTACAGGGTACAAAGTCACAAAGGTCACGAAGAATTTCTTTGTGACCATAGAGAAAAACTTTGTGTTCTTCGTGTCTCTGTGGTGCTCTTTTCGGGAAGTTGTTCTCAGACGTTCCCTAAGCGTTGTGTAAAAGATATTTCGTAATAATTTCTAGCCATTAATCACGAATAGAAAGATACGATTCAAGGTAAAATCTACCCCGTGTCTAAAATCAAAAACTCCCCCTCTCTTTCTTTTCTTCTAACGCTCATTGCTATCGGCATTATGACCCTCTTCGGTCCCGAAGAAGCGACTCTCGGTCCCAGCGTGCGTCTTGTTTATTTGCACGGTGCGTGGGTGATGACAGCTGAAGTTCTCTTCATTTTTGCAGCTTTAATCGGCTTAGTCGCTCTCGTTACGCGCAAAGAAAAATTTCATCGTTGGTCAGCGGCTCTTGGTCGTAGCGGCATCTTTTATTGGCTCACCTATCTGCCTCTCTCCCTTTTTGCGATGCAGGCAAATTGGAACGGTCTCTTTCTCGCCGAACCTCGCTTTCGCTTTGCGCTGACCTTTGCCATCGTTGGCTTGCTCCTCCAAATCGGTTTGTGGATGCTCGACATCAATTGGCTGACCGCATCCGCGAATATCCTCTTCATCATCGCCTTACGCTTCACTTTTGCCAATGCCGAAAATGTGATGCACCCGCCGCCCTCGCCAATCTTTAAATCGGGCAATTGGACGATCATCGGCTTTTTTGTGGGATTGAATCTGTTGGCGTGGGTTTCTGCCTATTTTGTCACCCGCTTCTTTCTTCAAAGAATAGATCGCTAATCCCCACTAACCTTCCAACTTTCAAACATCCCTCATGCAACTTATATTATTCGCAGCCATCCGTACTATCTTCAACACCGCCTACCGCATGGCGTATCCCTTCTTGGGTGTTTTCGCACGTGCGCTTGGCGTGGATATCGAAACCATCTCCCTCGCCCTCACCGCGCGTTCCATCGGCGGTGGATTAATCCCCTTCATTACGCCCCTCACCAATCGCCGCGGGCATAAATTCGGGATGCTATTTGGATTAGGGCTTTTTACAATCAGCATGGGTGTTGTCGTCTTTTTCCCTACCTTCCCCGCTCTAGCAATTTCGATGTTTTTTGCCACTCTCGCAAAATATATCTTCGATCCTGCCATGCAAGCCCATCTCGGCGAAACCACCCCTTACGAGCAACGCGGGCGTATCATCGCCACCACCGAGTTGGGATGGTCGCTCGCCTTCATTCTCGGCATCCCCGTTACCGGCTTTCTGATTTCATATTTTGGATGGATGTCTCCCTTTCCGCTTTTGATGGGTTTAGGCGCGTTGACTTTCATCCTGATTTTTTTCCAAATCCCAAACGATGGGACGCGCGTACTCGCACCTGCCTCCGTGTGGACAAACTTTCGGCAAATCTTTAGCTATGCACCCGCCATTGCCGGGCTGAGTGTCGGTTTATGGGCAACGGTTGCTAATGAGATTGTTTCTCTCGTCTTCGGCGTTTGGCTCGAAGATTCTTTCGGATTGCAAATCGCCGCGCTGGGCGCATCCGCCGCCGTAATCGGATTCTCGGAACTTGGCGGCGAAGGTTTGGTTGCCCTTTTCTACGATAAACTCGGCAAAGAACACGCGGTCGGGTTTGGACTGGTTGCCAACTCCATCGCCGCATTATTATTGCCCATTTTAGGACAAAGCACCATCGGCGCGTTGCTGGGACTTTTTCTCTTCTACATCACCTTTGAATTTACCCTCGTCAGTGTCGTCCCGATGATGACCGAAGTCATGCCTACCGCGCGAGCAACCCTGATGTCTTTCAATGTTGCCGCTCTCTCGCTAGGACGTGCTATCGGCGCGCCTTTAGGAACCTTCCTCTATCGTTTCGGATTTCCTCTCGTCGCGGCTGGAGCAGTGGTTTTTAACCTGATTGCGCTATTCGCATTATTCAAGATGGAAAGAGGAAAATGAATCAAATTTTATTTATTCTTATCTATATCATCGCCATTCTTTCCCTCCTCTACGCTTTGTGGATGATGATTCCCGTTTTTTATGGACTTCCTTGGGTTCCTACCGCGAAAGATCGCGTCCGCAAGGCGTTGAAGATGGCAGAATTGCGTCCAGATGAGTTGCTCTATGATTTGGGCGCGGGAGATGGACGAATTTTGTTTATGGCGGAGGAGGAGTTCGGTGCGCGTGCGGTGGGCATCGAGGCGAGTTTTTTGCAATATCTGTTCATTAAGGCACGAATATTTTTTGGCGGCAAGCAAGCTAAAATCCACGCGCGACGCGAGAATTTCTATCGTTCTGATATCCGTGATGCAGATGTCGTCTTCGCTTATCTGACTTCAGAGCAGGCAATCCATCTCCAAGATAATTTGGCGAAACAGCTTAAGCTGGGGGCGCGGGTAATTGCTGTTTCTGCCGATTTTCCCGATTGGAAGCCGATTGCTTTTGACGAGGGCTATTTACTTTTTTTATACGAAATGCCTCCCCAAAAAGGCGGGATGATGGCGTATTTTGCAGAGCGGGA